>JBAZLT010000029.1:0-10692 GCA_041650115.1 Dehalococcoidia bacterium
ATCCAGCGCGGTTGAGGCCAGACTGATTTTAACGCGGTCTTCGGTTATCTCGATATCGCGTATCATGTTCATTAAAGCCAGGCTGCGCAATACATGAGGTATCAGGATTTCATCTATCCTGGCTCTTACCTGTTCTGGGGATTTCATTTAGTAAGCTCCTTTTTTTTATACTATTGATGGACGGTCTGTCGATAGCCGTCTCGATCTTAAATGGGGTCGTATTCAATGCAGTCTATCCATCAGGTTCGGCAGGCTGCCCTCAATAAATAATTTAATTGCAGCTACAATATCGGTTACATCAGTCACAATGGGTTCGATATTGTAGCTTTTCATGCTGTCATAGGCGCCCATGCCCATGCCTCCGGCGATCAGCACCTGGCAGTCCTTAATGGCCTCAGCCATACTGGCGTGCTTTCTCTGAGAGTCGGCATCGTATCCATGCCGGCCCGTTGCAGAGCCATGCTCCCCTTCCTGGCTGGCAAAATGTCGATGCCCCATTTTATCGCGTCTCTCCCTGCCGGTAATTTTACCGTTGTCGACATCGAAGACCATGTAGTATTGCGCCCGGCCGAAATGTTGACAGACTGTTTTTTCATCATCTGTGACCACTGCGATTTTCATAATGTGGTTGCTCCTTATTATGTTTATTTTGTTGTATATCGTTTGATATACGTTTGTGCCCAGTGTTTGAATCATCCATATGCGGATTTATTCACTCAGTGTTGTGTTGGCGGTGGCATCCGCAGTTATCGGTGCAGGGAGGTCTCTCGCAGCGCTCAGTGCGTCCGCAGCATGTCTGCCCGTCCTGTCCCCTATCGGTGTTTCTGATCAGTCCCGGCACCGAGATTAATTTACTGACCGAGCTGCCGCCGCAATTGGGGCATTTAAGTACTATTTTATTGACCATTTCGTGCATATGTTCGAAGCGGTGCCCGCAATCAGTGCAGGCGTAATCATAGATAGGCATAATGTTCTCCTCATAATTAATTGGGCGATATTTGATCTTCTATATTTTTCCAGAGATTTGTGATTGCACTGGCTGCTGGGCCGTCGCCGTATTCCACTGGCGGGACTCCATTTGCCACCGCCCGGTTAACAGCCGTGTCGAAGGGTATTTTCCCGGCCGTGTGGATTCCCAGATTTGAGCAGAATTCTTCTATCTGCAAAGCCTTTTTCTCGTTGATATCGAATTTGTTGATACACACTGCGGCGGGCACCTTGAAATGGCGGCAGACTTGGATCACTCGCTCCAGGTCATGCGCGCCTGATACCGTCGGCTCGGTGACCAGCATCGCTAGATCTGCGCCGGAAAGCGATGAGATTACCGGACAACCTATGCCTGGCGGCCCGTCCGTGATAACAGCGGAATAGCCTTTATCCTCAGCGATTTTGCGGGCCTGCTGCCTGACCAGCGCAACCAGTTTGCCGGAGTTCTCCTGCGCAATGCCAAGACGGGCGCGGACCAGGGGACCGTATTTTGTATCGGAGATGTACCAGTGTCCGGCCATATTATCCATCATGGTAATGGCATCAACCGGGCAGATACGTGAGCAAAACCCGCATCCTTCGCAGGCAAAACGGCTGACCTTGAAATTGCGAATGGCATCGAAACGACATTGATCCTGGCACAGGCCGCATTTTGTACAAGCCCTTTCATCTATGTGGGCAATCTGACCGCTCCAGAACTCCTCGATATGTTTGTCGGTGGGTTGCAGAAGCAGGTGCAGATCGGCGGCGTCCACATCGCAATCCGCCAGCACTTTATTGCGCGCCAGAGCGGCAAAGCAGCCGGCAATAGTTGTTTTACCGGTACCCCCCTTGCCGCTAAGCACAACGAGTTCTTTCATGAGAGATCCTCTTGATTTCATCGTAAACACTTACGAATGCATTTTGCCATTGAGGCTTGCCTTCGGCCAGCGTAATTCCCTCGGAGTACATGCTGGCGATACCCATGTCCAGCGGTATTTTAAGCAGCACAGGGATGCCTTCTTTTATGCAGTATTCATCCGCCAGCATTTCGCCTTCTACAGCGCGGTTAATAATTACTCCGCAGGGGACACCGAGTTGCCTCACTGTTTCAACGGCCAGCCTGAGATCATGAAGGCCGAAGGGAGTGGGTTCCGTGACAAGCAGGCAGTAGTCGCTGTTATCTATGGCCTCGACTACGGGACACGATGTGCCGGGCGATACATCGAGTATGGCAAGCACGTTGCGTTTGATCTTGGTTTTCACACGGCGGATAACGGGAACAGCCATTGCTTCGCCCACGGTGAGCCGTCCCTGCACAAAATCGATGTCACCTGAGTTTCCCGACTCAACCACACCCATCCGTCTGCCCTCCTCCGAGATAGCTCCCTCCGGACATAGATAGGAGCAGGCGCCGCAGCCGTGGCATAATTGATCGAAGAGGAGCACGCTCCCGGGTACCACGGCAATGGCCTTGTAGGCGCATACCTCGGCACATAGGCCGCAATAGGTGCACCTGGCGAAGTCTACCTTCGGCACAGGTATGCAAACCGGTTCACTGGCTGTGATGGTCGGTTTAAGGAACAGGTGATCATTGGGCTCCTCGACATCGCAGTCAAGCAGCTGCACCTTTTCCCTGCCCCTCATAGATACGGCCAGGCTGGTGGCCATCAGTGTTTTTCCGGTCCCGCCTTTGCCGCTGGCTATAGAAATTATCATTCAGGCTCTAACCATCTTTGCAGAGCATTTGGGGCAGCTGATGCTGTAGCAGGGTTTACCCGCCTGGTGTGGCGCACTGGCGCCGCAATTAGGGCAGACGCACTCGCCGCCGGGTCCGGCACCGGGACGGTTTCCGCCCATCCTGCCGCCTCTGCCTGTTCCTCTGCCACCACCCATTCCTCTACCGGCTCCACCCTGTGGCGGTCCGGTCATATCTCCTCTTGGCATTTGAATTTCCTCCTTATTTAGATATTCTTGACTATGTTCCGGTATTGCTGCTATCAGGCAGCTTGGCCGTGATGAGTCCGTACACTGGGCTTACTGATGGTCTTGTATTTACCGGCTTTGAAGTTATTTATCACGTCTTTGACTTTTCCAGATACGCCGGTATAGACGTCTACGTCGGCGGCCGAAAGTACCTGAAAGGCATTAGGACCGCAATCGCCCGTCAGTACAACTTTAGCGCCGTACTTGACTACCATTTGGCCGGCAGCTATGCCGGCCCCGCCTGCAGATGCATTATTGGAGACTGCTACGAAATCCATAGTATCCGGATCGATAAAAATAAAAAAGTTACACCTGCCGAAACGCGGATCGAGATCGGCATCGAGGTCCTGCCCGGTGGCGGTAATCGCCAGTTTCATATCTTTCCTCCTAAGACTATTTATATTACCTGTCCGGCAACGCGCCGATTAACGTTTCTCCATTTGACTGATTCTCGCCTCCAGATATTCAAGCTCATTTAATAAACTGGAGGTAGCTTGTATTCGTGATAACCTGTCTTTCAAGGCATTCAAGGCGTTTTTCAGGTCGCCCGGATCATAATCCGCAGCAGCGGGAGCTGCACCCTGATAATCGGATGTGTAATGTGCCGGGTTATCGAAATAATACCCGCACCTGGGTAGACCTCCGCGGCCGCGGCCTATATACGGCCACGCAGCATATGCTCCCCTGAACCCGCCACCCATTCTGTAGCCTCTTCCGTATGGCATTGTTCACCTCCTTCTGCATTAAAATGTACGACTCGACCTTTCAACGGTTCGTTCCTCCGCGATGGCATCTGCCGCCTCTGCCACGCCTGCAGGTCATATCAATTACCGGCAGAGGAGATGGTGTAGCGATATTGCATATGGGGCAGTTTTGCCGGGGACTTTTCACAGCCTGTTCAAGCGGAACTTCCCACTGATGTCCGTTTGCACAGGTATAACGCTGTGGCAGCACTTCGAAATCTCCTCCCTCAATTCTTATCGCTTTGCCGTTAAGCAATGCATCGGCGATCTTTGTGCGGGCAGATTCCAGAACACGTTGAAATGTCGAGCGCGAAATATTCATCCGTTCCGCTGATTGCTCCTGATCGAGGTCCTCCAGGTCTTTAAGGCGCACCGACTCCAGTTCATCAAAGGACAGGCACACCTCATCCAAAAATCGCAACGGCACCCCGGCCGGTTTGTAATAATTCACACCGGGCATGAATGAAACCCTGCGGCATTTCCTCGGTCTCGGCATCAATGTCTCACGTCTTTTATTATGGGCATATGCCCATAAATAGTATAAGATGCATTGGATATTCGGTCAAGTGAAATGTCGAAAACTGCCATGCTGGCATCGCTACGATTGACCATGACGGATAAAGGACCTAAAATTGAAATCGGGAGGCCGAAAACATGAAGAGAAATGAAGGTACAGCGGATCGTGTAATAAGGGTTATAGTCGGGATTATTTTGATCGGTCTGGCGATGTATTTTTTGGGATCATGGGCTCTGTGGCTTGTTATTGTGGTCGGTATAGTGGGACTGATCGCGTTAATAACGGGCATTACCGGATATTGCGGGCTCTATGCGCTTTTCAACATATCAACTATAAAAAAATAAGCGGCCAATAGTAGAAAGAATCCTTCCAAACTGATACTGTCATTACTTTACTTGCGTGCCAATAGAATGTTCCGTGCTTTATTAGCTCGGTTGTTGTCTTATTTTCAGCGCAATATATCGTTTTGCAGCGCTATACAGCAGGTCGGAAACGTTTGGCAGATAGTAGTTTGGGCGCCTGGTGAAGCAGCGTGCCGCTGAACATGGTCAATGCCCTCTGTTTGATTTTACGTTGAGGCACCTCACCTGCTGCCATCTGCACCAGTTCCAGTAAATGGAATATCGGCTGGGATCCAGGATAAAGCAGAGAGCCGGAGCCCAGCATTTGCAGGCATCCGGCGCAATAGACACAGAGTATATCCGCATTTGTCTGTTTGGCCTCGCCCAATCTCTTCAGTGTGGAGCGCGTCAGGTCCAGCGTATTGTAACAGCTCTCAATGCTGAAGCCGCCGCCGATGCCGCAGCATACCATCCTGTCGCGGCTGCGCGGCATCTCGATCACGTCGACTCCTATGTGCCGGAGTATCTTGCGTGGAAGCTCGATGTAATCGGGCTCCAGGAACTTGGAATAACAGGAATCCTGCACTGTTGCCGTCATGTTTAGCTTGCGCTCCACCTTGATCCTGCCGCTCTGCAGCTCCTCCCACAGATAGCGCACAAGAGGCTTAAATTTAGCATCGAATTTAATGCCCAGTCGCTCAGGCATAACTTGGGTGAAGAGGAATGTGCCGGCCGTGCACATCATCAGTATGTTTTTGGCTCCCATATCACTAAAGCGGGCCTGCATGCGTTTGCCCTGGGCTTGCGCCAGGTCGTAACATCCGGTGCGGAAGTAGGTTTCACCGCAACACCAGGAGAGTCCTCCGCGTATCGGTATTTCAGGCAAAAGCGATGTCTGCGTGAGATAGGGAACTGTGCAGACATTGCAGCCGGGATAGATGAATTCCTCACAGTGTGAGGTATCGTCCCAGCTTGCCAGCCTGGACTTCTCATCCGCAGGGAGGCGCTGGGTAACATAGCTTCGAAAGTTCAGCGACTCCAGCGGCTGAAAGTAGCGCGCGCGTTCCGGCAGGCCGCGGCTGCGGTAGACTTCCCACCAGTGATGCACGATGGTCTCGCATGGATTAGCCTGATTAGGACAGTAGAAATCGCAGTTGAAACAGCCCGTGCAGGCTTTGGACACGTAAGAACTGATCTCGCCCCGGTTGATTTTCAGCTTCTCCTGTTTGGCAATTTCCAGAGGCAGGTTGAGCTCCGGACAGCGCGACAGGCATTCCCCGCAGAGCGTGCAGTTTTCTATTCCATGAAACCGGTATTTGTCCTTATCTGCCATTCTTCACGCTCCTTCTTAAATGTATGATCGACCTGACGGAAAAGTGCAGAATGCCCAGAACCAGCCTATTATTGAGGGCTGCACTTTTATAGAGGCGGTTGAAAAACCCTGTCAGGCGTGTTGATTTCGTGTACTTGTCTTCAACTGACAGCTCGCGGTCAAACAGGCTTAGATCAATATAAAATCGGCGGCGGGCAGCGCTGCTGAAGGCCATGCGCAGAATATTAGCCGTGATAATGGCGATGATCTGAAAGGCTCGCTCTCGTGTGCGGTGAAGCGGTTTATTTCCTCGCGCCAGGTCGATCAGCTCAAGCAGGTGATATAGTTCCAGCCTGCTCCCGTAAAGCTCCCGTACCACCGAGAATATGAAATAGCAGGCGGAACAGTATGTCACCAGACAATCTGCGCCTGCCTGCTCAGCTTCATTCAAACGTTTAGACCCATGTTCGATCAAGTCCAGCAGGCTGAATCTGCCGGCGGCGGCGCCGAAGCCACAGCAGAGGGCATCACCGCAGTTATGCGGCATCTCCACAACGTCGGCTCCGCAGGCCGATGCTATTTCCCGCACTGCTTGCCATAAGCTTGGCCCCTCTATCTTGGAGAAGCAGTTGTCATGTATGGCGATACGCAGGCGGACGGGCGAGGTAAGCGTGAGACTGCCTGAATGTAATTGCTTCAGCAGCCATTGCTCCAGTGTAACGATTTCAACGTCGATATTTATCCCGAACTTCCCAGGCAGAATGTGCGTCAGCATGGCGTGTTCTGCCGCCATCATGGTCACCACAAGCCGGGGCTTCAATTCCGCAAGCACCTTTTTGATCCTCAACCCGGCTTTCTCTACGACATCCAGCAGTCCGAGTTGATAAATATGCCCTCCGCTGCACCAGAGGCGCTCATCTCCATAGACAGTCAGGCTGCTTAATACGGAGTTGGTAGCCAGGTAGGGTGAAAAAGAACTGAAGCAGCCGGTAAGCAGCATGTCTCCACCTTGCTTGCCCTCCGTTTTTCTCCAGCTCCTGATCTGGTCCTGCTCATCGCCGGTAAGCAACGGGTAAAGCTGGCTCCATATTGATGACGGATCACCCGGTATTACCATGCGTGCGATAGCCGGCAGCCCCAGCCTTAAATAGCGCTCATGCCAGCGCAGCAGTATCAATTCGTATGGCCGGCAATTGTTGGGACAATAGGAATTACACGAAAAGCAGGTGGTGCAACGGTCGAGCACATCGCTTTCAAGGCCGCGGTTGAGCCGATCTTTGGCTGCGCGCGCAGTTTCCAATTTCAAATTCAGGACGGGACAGGCGGAAAGGCAGGTACCGCATAGCTGGCAACAACTTGCATCGACAAAATTCTTAATGACCACCGCGACCTCAAATAGGATTCTTACCTGGAGACAGCGCCGGTATATATTAAATTAACGCACAAATCCTCGGTTCATTTTATCAGTTTAAGGAAAAGAAGGTACTGCCGTATGAATCAGGAATAAATAATCGTGGCGTTAAAAAACCGGCTTTCCAGCGTGAAATACCGTATATAAAATTTTTAAGTTGAGGATGTCATGCTTGCCAGCGGATAAACTGTCCTTTTATATCCACCATGGCATTGACTATGAGTTCAACCATGCCGCCGTAATGTATGCCATGCTTTTCAGTGAGTTTATAAAGGGATAATAGATCGCGTATCATCCCCTTGCAATTGGAACAGGGAGCACATACATATTTGTGAACCTCGGGACTCATGACATTGCTGAACGTTGTCAGAATCTGTTTGAGCTTCATACGGCCCGCCACCGATGATCTCCAATCGGAGAAGTTATTCGAGTCCATGATGGCGAAACCGCTTCCGCCCCCGCAGCAGTAGTTGTCTACACCGTGCGGTTCCATCTCGCGGAAATCAGGGCATATTTTTCTCAGAATGCGGCGTTGCGGTTCGACGATTCCACTCAAACGTACCAGATTGCAGGGATCGTGCAAGGTTACGGGGAAATCGTTTTTAGACCTGTCCAGTTTGATTTTGTCATTTAAGACAATGTCCTCAAGCAACGGTATTGCGCTCTCACGTGGTATATTTAAATCGCCGGTTAACACGCGGTCCGATATCACCAGCATAGCCTTGTGAGCGTGCCCGCATTCCCCCACCATCATGCGTTTAACCTTGAGGTCTCTGGCTGCCTGCGCATGGCGGGCTGCTATACGCGCAAGCTGAATGTCATCGTACCACACACCATAATTAACCGCATCATAGGCTACCAGACTGCTTGAAAGAGTCCAGTCGATGCCGGCCGCTTCAAATATGATAGCGAAGGCCTCGACATTTTCCGGCCAGGAGATAAACTCTCCGGCATTATGCAGCAATAATATGTCGGCGCCCTCTTTATCCACGGGTATGCGGATGGATTTGCCGGTGATCTCCTCAAGCTCATCCTCCATGAAATTGATGAAGCTGGCCAGAGCCTTGGGCGACGTGCCCGTGCTCGATCCAACTTTTAGTTGCTGGACAGTACCCAATTGATGCAGCTCTTTAGGAGCTATGCCCATTTCCTGGCTGAACAATTTGCGCAGTTCATGCGTATCAGGCCGTTGTCCACGCCGATGGGGCACGACTGCGCGCATCGGCGACATAGGGTGCAGCGGTAAGCCAGCTCTGCCAGCCTGGCTATAGTTTGATAGTTGAGCTCAATATCGCTGCCTGTGAATTTGGAGAGAAGTTTGCCCTCTTTCTTGACGTATTTATTTATGATGCGCCGGAGAATCTCAGATCGGTAAGTGGGCCGGTAGATCTCCTGACCGCCGCTCTCTGTAAATACCGGGCAGGCGTCCGAGCAGTTCTGGCATTTAGCACAGTTTTCCAGCGAGAGCATCAACGGCTGGAGGAAGGTCCAGTTGTCTTTCTTTGACAGCAGTTTTTTCAGGCCGGTTAAAAATTTCCTGACGAATTCCTCTTCCTCTTGCTTGTTCTGTGGTTTAGTCAGTCCGATAGCTGATACCCCATCCAGTGAAGTATCGAATCTCGTCTTCTGCTCATCGGTTAACTGCCTGACACCAGGTTCATCGGCAGGATCATCAAGCGGGGGAGGCAGCTTGGAGAGGGCTGCCTTGTCGATGGCGATCATCTGGCCTTTAATTTTGCTGATATCGGTGAGTGTAATTTTCCTCTTCATTTCTTTCCGCCGGAGTCTCTATTTTGAACCTGTTCCGCCCAGCTTTGTCCCGTCTGTACATGCGATGCAGACCAGTCGGTGGACTGATTAAGCTGTGCCCGCAATTTTCGCTCGAGACCGGCGCCGGGCTTGTTCGGTTCATCGTCCCAGCGCACCTTGTGGTAGGTGAAATACTTGGCTACGTAGTGCATCATGCGAGTAAAAGGCATATACGCCAGAAACAGGCATGAGAGCATGATGTTAATCGTCATGATAAGGCCTACTTGCGGAGAATCAAAGGTGAGCAGGCTCTTAGTATAGCCCCGGGATAGATCAAAAGAGGGATCTTCAATAATCCAGAAGAGGAGACCGGTCAGGAAAATCAATAGGATGCCTGTGAGATTGAAATAGTCGATGGGCGCTGTGTAATTTCTGAGGTCTTCGTCGTGAGATCGTTTTATCAATAGCCCCACTGTACCGAAGACTCCCAGTATGAAGGCGGCAACGCCGGATATGAGAGTAATGTAGTAAACCAGCTGAATCCAGAAATAGGGAGATATTGATCCGATCATCAAACCGTTCAATGCAATGATTGATCCCAGGATTAGCATTACTACCCATACCACCAGCAGGAACAGTCCAAGATGGAAGGGATAGACAAAGCTCCAGAATCGGCGGTTACTGAAGAAATATTCTCGAAAGAAAATAATTTCTCGCAGGAATACTGTTGATTCGCCCAATAGGTTTATTTTACGTGGCCGGTGCCACCAGTCTTGCTCTTCCAGGTAAGATCCGCCATAGGGCTTGCCCACTTCGTGAGCCACCGGGTATAGCTCCCAGCGCAAATGTACCGGCAGCGAAGCATATTTATAAACACGCCATATTAATCCGGCGATGAAGATTAGCAGGCAGGCATAAGTCAGCAGAAGCAACCACATGTTACCCGGCTCTACACGCAGCCCGTAGGCTTGGGCAGCCCCGCCACCTTACATGCGCCCTTGGCCGGTCCGCCCGGGAAAAGCTTGTAGATGGTTTTAAGGTCAAAGCCGGTCTGCTTGGTGACCATCCTGATGGGCGGTGCTATCTCGAACTCGAGAAAGTAATTGCGCAGGTAATTTACCACCTTCCAGTGGTCCTCGCTCATGGGATAGGCTTCTTCTGTTTTAGCTATATCCTCGGCTACGGCCTTATCCCATTTCTCAGGCTCCTGAATGAAGCCATCCTCGTCTATTTCAAGTTCCTTTCCGCCAAGCGTTACTTTAGGCATGAGTAATTCTCCTGTTGTTTATTTGTCTTTAATATAGAGCTCGGGATTTTCGTCGAACCTCTTCTTGCAGGCCTTGCAGCAGAAGTAGTGGGTCTTTCCCTTATGCTCGCTTGTGCCTCGGGCCTTTTTCTCTTCAACTTCCATTTTACATACCGGGCATACTGCCATTTCAGTATCCTCCACTTATCACAGTGATATTCTTATCTATTTTTTTATCTGCAGCCGCCAGCTTTACGAAATTCTTGGCCCAGGCAGGTACTCCCAGAGCATGCAGGTGCATGTACGAGGCCAGCACATTTTTGTAAACCAGTCCGTCGTTTTTACCGTCTATCCCGTTGCCCCGGGTTAGGCGGTAGGCGCACGGCTGTACACTGGAATGCAGCAGCCTGGAGTGGTGGAA
>JBAZLT010000030.1:0-10244 GCA_041650115.1 Dehalococcoidia bacterium
ACGCCGCCCGCTAGGGAGACGCAAACGGGATAGGCCACGTAATGCGGATCGGACATGATGACCTCATCGCCCGGATCAATAATGGCCCTGAAGGCCAGGTCGAGCGCCTCGCTGCTGCCGGTGGTGACCAGGACCTCCGATTTCGGGTCGTAGGTCAGATTGTAGAATTTAGTGTGGTATCTTGCGATGGCCTCCCTCAGCTCGGGTATGCCGCGGTTGGAGGTATACATGGTGAAGCCCTTCTCGATGGCCGTGATGCCGGCCTCTCGCATAGGCCAGGGGGTGACGAAATCAGGTTCGCCCACGCCCAGCGAGATAGCGCCGTCCATGGAGGAAAGCAGGTCGAAATATTTCCTGATGCCCGAGGGAGAGATATCGCGCGCTTTTTTCGATATGTATTTACACTGGTCTTTCTTATTATGATGCGTCATATGGAGTCTCCTGTAAGGGGATGATGGATGGATCTCAGGCAACCACACCCAGCCGCCGCGGTTCACCGTCATCTTCAAAGATGACGCCGTCCTCCTTGTATTTCTTGAGAATGAAATGCGTTATCGTGCCCTGGACGGTCTCCATGGGCGCCAGTTTTTCTGAGACGAAGACGGCGATCTCCTGCATCGTCTTGCCGGCTATTAGAATAGCCAGGTCGTAGGTGCCGGATGCCAGGAAGACCGATTTGGCCTGAGGGAAGCGGTAAATGCGCTCGGCTATGGCGCCGAAACCGGAATCGCGCTGGGGCACCACCTTCACTTCGACCAGCGCCCAGACCTGTTCCTCGCCCAGCTTGGACCAGTTGATGACCGTCTTATACTTGACGATGGTGCCGTCCTTCTCCGCCTTCTTGATTATTTTCTGCACATCATGCACGGGCACACCGGTCATTTCTGCGATCTGGTCGTGGGTCAGCTTGGCATCCTTTTCCAGTGCCTCGAAGATTTTCTTCTCGTTCTCCATAACGCCTCCTCGAACAGCCTGAATTTTCGGGTAAACCGTATTATAACAAAAGAAGTGGATAAAGTAACATCAGGTAATGCTGCATGGGCGCTCTCAACCGGTCATTGCGAGGAGCACAGCGACGCGGCAATCTTGTGTTGAATATAACGAAATGCAGGATTGCTTCGCTACGCTCGCAATGACAAGAGGGGGAAAGGGTTTGCAATGACGTGAATATTGCTCTGTTACGCGATAACCGGCTTTTGTTTATGCCAGGGCGTGGCCTGCTCATAGGCGTAGGCTGCACGGAGCAGGGTCTCCTCGCTGAAATGCTTGCCGATGAACTGCATGCCCACCGGCAGGCCGTCCACGAATCCGGCGGGTATGGATATGGCGGGGACGCCGGCGATGTTGATGGGTAGGGTACAGACGTCGCTGAGGTACATCTGCACGGGGTCGTCCGCCTTCTCCCCGATTTTGAAGGCCACGGTAGGTGAGGTGGGTGTGATCAGCACATCGTACTTTTCAAAGGCCAGGTCGAAATCGCGCCTGATCAAGGTGCGCACCTTCTGCGCTTTGAGATAATAGGCGTCATAGTAGCCGGCTGAAAGCGCATAGGTGCCGAGCATGATACGCCGCTTGACCTCTGCGCCGAAGCCGAACTGCTTGGTCTTCTCCATAGATTCCCACATGCTGGTGGTATCGCGGTAGGAGTAGCCGTATTTCACACCGTCGTAGCGCGCCAGGTTGGCCGATGCTTCCGAGGGTGCGAGTATGTAGTAGGCTGCCAGACCGAATCTGGTATTGGGAAGTGAGACTTTCCAGTCGACTTTAGCGCCCAGCTCCTCGAGTTTTTTCACCGCATTTTCAATAGTCTGGCGGACAGCGGGCTGCATCCCCTCCACCAGGTATTCGCGCGGTATGCCGATACGCAGACCTTTAATACCAGTTTTCAGGGCTTTGACGTAGTCCGGCACTCCCAGAGGAACCGTGGTCGAATCGCGCCTGTCATGTCCTGAGATAACGTTCATTATCAGCGCGGCGTCGGTAACGTCCTTGGCCAGCGGCCCGATCTGGTCGAGAGAGCTGGCAAAGGCCACCAGGCCGTAGCGGCTGACGCGGCCATAGGTGGGCTTCAGCCCCACTACACCGCAGAAACCCGCCGGCTGGCGTATGCTTCCTCCGGTATCGGAGCCCAGGGCATAGATGCAAGCGTCGGCTGCGACCGCAGCCGCTGAGCCGCCGCTGCTGCCGCCCGGTACGCAGTCCAGGTTCCAGGGATTGTGTGTGGTGAAGAAGGCCGAGTTTTCCGTGGAGGAGCCCATGGCGAACTCGTCCATATTGGCTTTTCCCGCCATTACGGCATTAACCGCGTTGAGTTTCTCTATTACATGCGCGTCGTAGGGCGGAACGAAGTTCTCCAGCATTTTAGAGGAGCAGGTGGTTGTTATGCCCCTGGTGCACATATTGTCTTTGATGACGGCCGGAACGCCTGTCAGGGGGCTGCACCTGCCCTCGGCTATGGCCCGGTCCGCTGCCTCCGCGCTTTTCAGAGCGTGATCCGCCGTGATGCGCATGCAGGAGCGTATCTTGCCATCTATGGATTCCAGGTATTTAAGAACGGCGCGCGTCAGCTCGACGGAAGAGATTTTTTTCTCTTTGAGCAGTGCATGAGACTCGTGTATGGTCAGGCGGTGAAGGTCTTTCATGGATTACTCCAGGACTGCATTGACCTTGAAGTAGTTTTCTTCCCGGCCGGGCGCATTGGCCAGTACGTCATCGGCCGGCAGGGAAGGCCCGGCCTCGTCCGGTCTGTAGATATTCTCCAGAGCTACCGATTGCGCTGTGGGGGGAAGTCCCTCGGTGTCGGCCTGGCTAAGTATATCGAAGTTCTCGAGTATATTAGAGAGCTGGGTGCGGAACTTCTCAACCTCGGCATCCGAGATGCCCAGCCTGGCCAGCAGGGCGATATGCCGTACTTCTTCATCGGTCAGTTTCATGGGTGTGTGTTAAAAACCTCTACGCGATTTTCAGGCAAGAATTATAACACAAACATGGTCATGCGGAGACCTAAATAGGTACTCTACCAGCCGGCCGGTAGATCAAGTGGATTATTCAGAATTATAGGGGATTTCAGGGATTGCCGTAACCGCAGATGGAGGCATTTAATTTGATCGTGCCATTATCCGAAGGGGC
Organism: Dehalococcoidia bacterium; assembly: GCA_041650115.1. GTDB lineage: Bacteria > Chloroflexota > Dehalococcoidia > GIF9 > UBA5629 > CAIMUM01. Next base: position 3,130 of record JBAZLT010000030.1, read on the forward strand.
GCTGGCCGGGAAGGTAAAACCATCGAAAATGGCTTTTAAGTAAAAGGTCTGCTGGGTGCCAGCTCCGTTCATTACAACGCCGGTTGTATCCGTGTTAAAGGCCAGCCAGTACGTTTTGCCTTTTTCTATCGGTACGGCCGGGATATAGACGGTGTTCCACTGGTCGGCGGCGCAGGTGGTGGGCTGGTCATTTGAGCTGAGCTTGTTTAAGGGCCTGCCCGTGGCGGCGCCGTGATCATAGATGGCGGCTTTGACGGAGCCGGCCTCCGAGCTGTAGACCCTGATCACATCGATACTGCCGCTTTGGTCTGCCACGAACTGAACGTAATGCGCATTGTCCTTACCGCTGGAATTCATATTGGATGTAGATAGTTCGCTGCCCAGTATTTTGGCCCTGACGGCAGGAGGTGTTGTCTCGGCGGGCGGCTTCAGCTTTTCGCTGATCCACAGGGGGATCTGGTCGTTAGCCTTATCGTCGGTTAACCTGTTTTGATTTCCTCCATCGGTATTCATGATATAGATATCATCGTTTCCTGCAATATTGGAATGGTAAACGATTTTCGTGCCGTTGGGGGAGAAGCAGGGGTAATAGTCTTTAGCGCTGTTGAAAGTGACGCGTTTCTGATTTTTTCCGTCGGCGTCCATCGTATATATCTCCGGATTTCCATCACGTTCGCTGACGAAGGCGATTCTCTTCCCGTCGGGCGACCAGCGGGCCTGGCCGTCCCAGCCTTCACTGGTGGTGAGTCTCAGCTGGTTGCTGCCGGCGGCATCCATGGCGTAAATTTCAAAGTTGCCGTCACGGTCTGTAGAGAATACGATTTTATCTCCCGCAGGTGACCAGCGTGGCCTTTGATCGTTGGGTTTGCTTACAGTCAGCCGCTGGAGATTGCCGCCGTCTGCGTCCATAACATAGATCTCGCTGTTCCCCTCAGGATTGCTGATAAAGGCTACTTTTTTACTGCTGTCAGACCAGTCGGGCTGCAGGTCATTGAAATTGCTTTTAGTCAGATTAGTATCATTCGATACATCCGCATCTATGCTGTATATCTCATTATTTTTGTCCCGGCTGGTACAGAAAAACAGTTTTTTCAGTTTCGCAGACCAGCTGGACTGAACACTGTAATACTTGCTCGTATTATCGTGCGCGGTAAAAAGTTCCGGATCGGATCCGTCCGGATTCATAACCCAGACCTGCCAGGTACCGTCACGATAGCTGTCGAAGATGATCGTCCCACGCTCTGAAGAGCCGGCCTGTATGCCCGGCATTATCGCGAAAACAAAGATGACGGCAGCGTAGACAGCCGTCAGCCCGATACCGGTCCAGAGCATAGCCCTGGCTTTGCCGGGCTCCCTGGATTTGTTGCTGAACCAGGCGAGCAGCCCGCCGATGAACGCCAGCAGGACCGGCGCCAGCCACCACAGCACCGAGAGGCCTTTTGGCGGCGCCGTTGCCGCCGCAGGTTGTTTTTTAGGAGCATCGGGAGGCTTAATGATCGGCTTTTCAATAACCGGCGGTACGTCTGCGGCAGGCTTAACCTCCGCTGCGGGCGGAAGCTCGACTTTCGGCAGTGGTGCAGGAGATGGAGGTGGCGGAGATGGAGGTGGAGGAGGTGGTGGTAACGGAACCGACTGCGGTGGCACTACAGGCTGCTTGGCTTCCACCGGTTTCTGCGCAGGCTGCGCCTTTTTTTCACCGGCAACGGGGGGTGAAGGCGGTTGTTCCTTCACCGTAAAGAGCTTATTGGCGCAAGATGTGCAGTAGACCCGGTCCTTGACTTCGGTGTAGCAGGCCTTGCAGACCAGGTGTCCGCACTCGGAGCATGCACCTACGGCCTCTTTTCCCGGATGCTGCGTGCAGTATGACATCTTGAGCCTCCCTGTCTCGTACCGAAATTCAGATGTGACCCATCATACCCGATATAAGTAAATACGGTCAATGAATGCAGGATTGAATTAATCCCGGGCCCACCTGTATCCGCTCAATGCCCAGAGCACCACATTCGTCCCGTAAAATACCCAGACCAGGCAGAACATAACCTGTGAGATGTTGCCCAGGTTGAGATTATAAACCTCGCCCGCTATCTCGGTGATATACCAGCAGGTGGCTGCTATGGCCACCATCCAGGCATTGGGCGCCGGATATAATTTTCGGCGGACGGTCTCCCAGGCCAACCAGGTCGTGGTGCAGAAGAAAGCAGTGTAGGCCGGGCCGATCACGGCGTGCCCGACGCGGACCATGTCGTTCCACAGTATCGCTATAACGACCACCGCCGACCCGTATATGACCAGCGGCAGCCAGATTTCAGACAGTTTGAACGTCTTGAAATAGCCGAAGCCGCGGCCGACGCGTATGATCAGGAAGATGTGAGCGATAATTGAGAGCACTCCGCCGATCATGAAGGTCAGCCCTCCCACGGTCATGCCCGGCACCGCCACCACCACGCTCATCAATATATCGGTGGGCAGCATGCAGCAGAAAGCCAGCAGCAGCAGTACCCAGTCCTTTTTTTCAAGAGCATATTGGCCTGCGATAAGCACAATGATCATGGACAGCAATGTAATGCCCGGTTTGGCGATGGCCGGATACGGGCTTTTAATCTGAAAGAGGTAGTTGGTCCAGTCGATGCCGAAGACCGAACCCGCCAGCAACAGTGTTGCGCCCAGCAGAATGAAAACCCATATCTTTCTTGTCCCCGTTAATACCAGTCCCTGACGTTCTTTATCCTTCATGCCGGCCTCCAGTTCTACTTCTAATGGAATCCGGTGCCTATTATAGCTTATTCGGCCTCGACCGAGATAGAGTCATTTGAGCGCGTTCGAGCTACGATGCTATAATTCTCCCTGTATTCCATGGGATGCGGATATGTTTGAGAAGCTTGAAGCAATAGAAAAGCGCTATGAGGAGCTGGGCGAATTAATCGCCCAACCGGAAGTTTACAATGATTTTCAGCGTGTGCAGGCGCTTTCACAGGAGCGGGCCGGCATAGAGGATGCTGTAAATAAATACAGGCAATACAAGGTGGTTGGGAAGGCCCTTGCCGATACTCAGGCCATGATCGAGGGAGGACTCGATGCCGATATGCTGGCCATGGCCAAAGAGGAGCTGTCAGCCCTAAAGTCAAACCATGAGGTCCTGCTGGATGAGCTGAAGCTGTCGCTGCTGCCCAAGGATGCCAGCGGAAGCAAAGATGCCATAGTGGAGATCAGGGCCGGCACCGGTGGAGATGAGGCGGCGCTCTTCGCAGCGGACCTGTATCGCATGTATTCGCGCTACGCCCAGTCCAAGGGCTGGCAGATCGACATAATCGACAGCAACCAGAACGAGATGGGGGGTTTCAAGGAGATCATTTTCGAGGTCAAAGGCAAGGGCGCATACGGCCATCTCAAGTACGAACGCGGCGTGCACCGCGTCCAGCGTGTGCCGGTCACCGAAGCATCGGGCAGGATACATACCTCGGCGGCTACCGTTGCGGTACTGCCTGAAGCGGAGGAGATAGACGTACACATCAACCAGGAGGACCTGCGCATCGATATTTTCCGCAGCGGCGGCGCCGGCGGCCAGAACGTTAACAAACTGAGTACGGCTGTGCGCATCACACATATCCCCACGGGTATCGTGGCGGTCTGCCAGGACGAAAGGTCGCAGCTACGCAACAAGCTCAAGGCCATGGCGGTGCTGAGGGCCAGGCTTTACGACATCGAGCAGCGCAAGCAGCAGGACGAGGTCACAGAGGAGCGCCGCTCACAGATCGGAAGCGGGGACCGGTCGGAGAAGATACGCACCTACAATTTCCCCCAGGACCGCCTGACCGACCACCGTATCAATCTCAGCCTGCATGGATTGCCGCGCATCATGGACGGCGATCTGGACAAGCTGATCGAAGCGCTGGCCACGGAGGAGCAATCGCGGCTGCTCCAGGAAAGCAAACTGTGACCTGCGCGGAATGGCTGCGCAAATACACTCTAATTTTTCAACAGGCGGGCATTGATGAGGCAGTGGACGAGGCTACGGTGCTGCTCTGTCACGCTCTAGGTTGGAGCAAAGCAGAGCTTTTTTCGCAGCCTGAAAGGACGTTGTCCAGCGGAGATCTCGCCCTGCTGGATAAACTGTCTGAGCGCAGGCTGCTTCACGAGCCGTCAGCTTATATCACAGGCTGCAGGGAGTTTTACAGTCTGAGCTTGTTTGTTGATCCTAGGGTGCTGGTACCCAGGCCTGAGACCGAAGTCCTGGTAGAGGCGGCCATAGAGTTCGGTCTCTCATGGATTGCGCGTAATCAAAGGCGGATACTGGCAGCCGACATCGGTACAGGGTCCGGCGCTATAGCTATTGCGCTGGCGATAAATATACGTGAAGCTCTGCTGCACGCCGTGGATATTTCATCTGACGCGCTGGAGGTTGCCGCCATAAACGTTAATCGCCATGGACTCGACAAAAGGATAACGCTGATTCAAGGAAATCTACTGGAGCAAATAAAGCAAAAAATGGATTTGATCGTGGCCAACCTGCCATATATATCGCATGGGGAGCTATCAGGCCTGCAGTCCGAGGTTTGCCTGCACGAACCGAAGATGGCTCTGGACGGGGGTGACAGTGGCACTGAGGTTATTGAGGCTATGCTATCACAGGCGCCGGGCAAAGTGGCGCCGGGTGGGGCTCTCTTACTCGAGATAGGAGAGGATCAGGGCGAGCGACTAATACCCAAAGTCAGGGATATTCTACCCGGCTCAGACATTACGCTGATTAAAGACCTTGCCGGAATTGACAGGTGTATGAGAATCATTAAGGCAGGAGGATAAACTGATGGCGATTCCACAGCCGTTCAAGACGACCTATGATTGGGACTATATGGAGAAGGTGTTGAGGCGGGAAGTGAAGCAAGGGCCGGTACCTCTAATTGAATTGTTTCCCGATCCTGAGATCATGACGGAGGTCACAGGAATCGATTACCCTGCAGATAGGGCCGTGGAACTTTCCACCAACGCCGGTCAAGTAGTCGATGATCAAGAAGCGCTGGAGATGGGGATCAGGCTGATGGACCTACACATAGCTTTCAGTAAGGCCGTCGGATATGATTACGTTACCATGATACCCATAGTTCCCCTTACAAAGACAAGGAGAGAGCTGGCTGCAGATGAGGATACACGGCGGCAAAAGCGTGCCTGGAAGGAAGAAGGGCAGGGTATTATCACCAGCCGCGCTGAATATGAAGAATTCAAGTGGCCTGCACTGGATCAAATCAGTCTGCTGCCGCTGGATTACACGGCCGGTATCATACCGGCCGGCATGAAGATCATGGTCATGTACAATGGCATCTATGAAGACCTGTCGGAGCTGATGGGGACGCAGCAGATGGCTATTAAAAGTATCGAGGAACCGGAACTGGTGGAGGATATACTTGAGCAATTGACCCGCCTCGCTGAACATGCGGTCGGCCTGTCTGCGGCGCATGCAGGTACCGGTGCCATTTTTTATTCCGACGACCTGGGGTTTAAGGGAGGGACGACCCTGGCACCACGTTTCCTGAGAAAGTACTATATACCAAGGTTGAAGCGCATTGCCGATGCCTGTCATAAGAATAACAAGCTATTTCTCTTGCATTGCTGCGGGCAGGTTATGGCCATTATGGATGACCTCATCGGGGCGGGCATAGATGGTCGGCACAGCTTCGAGGACGCTATCCTGCCGGTGGAGCAGTGGTACGACAAATTCCACGACCGTGTGGCCATCCTGGGAGGTGTGGATATGGACTTGATGGCGCGTGGAACGGCGGAAGAGGTGAAGCGCCGCACTCGTCAGATACTGGAGCACTGCGCCCCGGGTGGAGGATATTGTATGGGGACGGGCAACTCCGTGGCCAACTATGTCAGGATCGAGAATTACTATGCTATGATCGACGAAACACGAAAATGGAATGTGGAGCATGGGTTTTGACATCTATATAAGGTTAAGGTAAACTTTCCGATTGGTTAAATTCTTTAGCCAAATATCGTATTTAGGGGTGATTTGCTACCATGAACATGATCGTCTGCTGTAAACAGGTACTCGATCCCGAAGCAGCGCCAGCCACCTTCAAACTGGATGCTGCCAATAACAGGATGGTCCAGCCGCCTGAGGTCAAACCGGTGGTAAACCCGTATGACGAGCAGGCTGTCGAGGCCGCCCTGCGCATTAAGGACAAGGACAAGGCTGCCCACAAGGTAACCATCATCAGCCTTGGCAACAACCTTGTGCGCGACGTGGTCAAAAAGCCGCTTTCCATGGGCGCTGATGAGCTGATATTGCTCGAAGACGCGGCGTTCGAAGGCGGAGACAGCTTCTCAGTTGCCTCGGCGCTGGCAGCCGCCATCAAGAAGGTCGGAGCTTTCGACCTGATCTTCTGCGGCAGGCAGGAATCCGAATGGGATGACGGGCAGGTCGGCTCAGGCCTGGCCGAGCTGCTGGGAATACCCAGTGTTACAGTAGCCAAGAAGGTTGATGTCCTCGACGGTGGCAAAGTGAAGGTTGAGCGCGTGGTCGCAGACGGCTTCCAGGTGCTGGAAGTCCAGGGCCCCGCTCTGATTACCGTCAGCAACGAGCTTGGTGAAGCGCGCTATGCCACGCTGAAAGGCATTATGGCCGCCAGCAAAAAACAGCCTGTTGTATGGAAGCCTGCGGATATCGGTGTGGATGCCGGCAAGGTCGGCGCCGCAGCCAGGAAATCCAAGATCGTCAAACTGTTCCAGCCGGTCAAAGAGGGCAAATGCGATATCGTCAGCGCCGATTCACCGGCGGAGGCAGCGGCCCTGCTCGCCAACAAGCTGCGTGAAGCCAAGGTCATTTAAGGTTACTGACAGGATAATTAATAGGAGGATACAATGGCTGATAATAAAGGAATTCTGGTCGTCGGTGAAGCCGCTGAAGGTAAACTTCTCCCGATAACCGCTGAGATACTGGGCGCAGGCAGGAAACTTGCCGATGAGCTCAAAGAGCCCCTTGTATGCATAATTATCGGTGCCGGTCTGGGCGACACCGGCAAAGCGGCAGTGGCCGCCGGCGCGGACAAGGTCTTGCTGGCCGATGACGCGCAGCTTAAAGATTATGAGAACTCGACCTATATGCAGGTCATGGAGAA
>JBAZLT010000031.1:0-10240 GCA_041650115.1 Dehalococcoidia bacterium
AAGAACCGATTGCCCATAATGCCCGTAATTGACCAAGCCAGGTGCGATGGATGCGGCCTTTGCGTGACGGTCTGCAAGTGCGGCGCCCTCGTACTTAGCGATAATACCGTGGCTATCCTTGAAGTTGATAACTGCGGCTGGTGCACTGATTGCGAGCTCGTCTGCGCTACCGGTGCACTGCAGTGTCCGTTTGAAATAGTTGATTCGGAAGGCTGACTGCCGGCTCCGCCGCCCCGGGTGCCCCCCCCTCCGCTTTTTTAAAATAGCGACCCTGATGATCTACGCCGCAACCTTTTTACCGTCGGGTACGTTTTACTATGTGCGACCTAAGTCGCTTACGGGCAAACCGGGATAGACTAATATATTTATGCGGAAAATTCATAAAGAATTCATAAATTTGTTGTTGAATGGATATAGTCCGCGAAGTTGGTGACAGCGGAAGGAGATATTGATATGGCTAAGATGAAACAAGATATAAAAGTCATGGAAAAGATGGAAATGGAGTATGGGTTAGCGGAGATTGATGGCAGCCAGAGGTCCGGGGAATCAAAGTACGCTAAAACGGATGTGGAGGACGTTGTTTATCCCGATGACAGAAAGGGGACCGATTTCTCCGAGGACTCTGTCAGCCTGTACATTGCTGAGTGCAGCAAGACTCAACTGCTCACCTCCAGTGATGAGAAGGTGCTGAGCAGCCGTATGGAGCTGTCCAATTACCTCTCCCAGGTAGAGCAGCAGGTGCCGGCCGCAGCTTCCAGAAAGTCACGCGAGGTGGAGATAATACGTTTGCTGGTTTCACGCCTGGCGGTCCACGGAAGCTTGATGGAGAAACTGCTGAAGCACTACCATTCATCGGGCGCGGCTACGCTCACTCTCAAAGCAAGTGACAGTGCGCTGAGGTCCCACATCGATGATGTGATAACTGAAGAGACGGTGCAGTTCGCGGCTAAAGCCATGCACATTGAAACCGAGGAAGCGTTGCAGGATATAACTGAGCTTTCCATAGTTACGCGCCTGATACCGTGGCAGATTTTAGACGGCTACCATGCATTTAAGACCGTTTCCGAGCTGAAGGAGGCATCGGCCAAAGCAGAATTTGCCAGGTACATCGACAGTGTTAATCTTCACTTGCAGGGGCACTTCGCAGCGATTAAGAAGTCCGGCCGCGAGGCCGCCGAGCACATGATTAAGGCCAACCTTCGGCTTGTGCTGAGCATGGCCAAGAAATACAGGGCGCGCGGCATGCCTCTTTCCGATCTTATCCAGGAGGGCAATATAGGCCTGATGCGCGCAGTGGAGAAGTTCGATTACAGGCGCGGATTCAAATTCAGCACCTATGCCACTTGGTGGATCAGGCAGGCCATCAACAGGGTCATATCCGACCAGTCGAGGACAATCCGGCTGCCGGTGCACACGGTTGAGACCATTACCAAAATGAATAACGCCCGCCAGAAACTACTGCAAAAGCTGGGGCGAAAACCGACCAGCGATGAGATCGCCACCGAAATGGGGGTGGAGACCGACAAGATTGACTGGCTGGTGAGCATACTTTACGCGGAGCCGGTATCGCTGGATATACCCATTGGCGATGATGAGAGCCAGCTGAGCGACTTCATCCAGGATGAAGTCAACCCGGCACCGGAGGACGAAGCGGCTAACAGCATGCTCAGGCAGCAGTTCAGGGACGTGCTGTCGTCGCTGACGGACCGCGAGCGCAAGATCATCGAGATGCGCTATGGCCTGGATAACGAGCAGGGTTTGACCCTTAAGGAGGTCGGGCACGAGTTCGGCCTGACCCGTGAAAGGATCAGGCAAATAGAAAAAGAGGCGCTGGCCAAGCTCAGGCATCCCAGCCGCAGCCGCAAGCTGATAGATTATTTAGCATAAGCGCCCGGTTATAAGGCAATGTACACACTCGCAGCGTTTGTAATGCTGCGAGTGTTTGTTTTATGCTAAGCTGAAAATAATGAGCTGCGATATCCGGTGGCGCCTATGTCCCTGTTAATAACGGAAGGAGGCAAACATTGATGAGACGGATTAATAACTGGATTTCAGGTATCGCGATGGCGATTTTAACTGCAGCAGTGGTGTTTGCCGGTTGCGCCGCACCGTCGGGCAGCCCTGCCACGACGCAGGCAAAATCGATCAACCTTAACGGCGCGGGCGCCACCTTTCCCGCTCCCCTCTATACCAAGTGGTTCGATGAATATAACAAGCTGACAGGTGTAAAAGTCAATTACCAGCCCATCGGGTCCGGTGGTGGCATCAGCCAGATAATCGAGGGCACAGTCGATTTCGGGGCTACCGATGGGATCATGACCGATGCCGAGATAGCCAAGGCGGAGTCTAAGAACGGTCCTATTTTACACATACCCACCACCAGCGGTTCCGTAGCGGTGATCTATAACCTTTCAGGCATCGGCTCGGGGCAGCTCAAGCTCACGGGCGATGTGCTGGCCAATATATATCTTAAAAAGATAAACAAATGGAACGACCCGGCCATAACGGCGATCAACCCCGGCTTGAAATTGCCCGACGCGGCCATAGCGGCGGTCTTCCGCTCGGATGGCTCGGGCACGACTTACATCTTCACCAATTATCTATGCAAGGTCAGCCCGGAATTCAAGTCCGGCATCGGCAATGCCAAATCCGTGAAATGGCCTGGCGATATCGGCGGGCAGGGCAATGCCGGCGTGGCCGGGCAGGTCCAGCAGATACCCAACTCCATAGGATATGTGGAGCTGGCCTATGCCGAACAGAATAAGCTGGCCTGGGCCAGCCTCAAGAACGCTGCGGGCAACTTCGTCGAACCTTCTCTAACGGCAACCACCAAAGCTGCGGAGGGGATTACGCTGCCCGACGATATGAAGGTAATGCTGACCGATTCGGCCAATCCGGAGGCCTATCCCATTGTTGGATTTACCTGGATACTGGTGTATGTGAACCAGAAGGATAAGGACAAGGGAGAGGCGCTGGCAAAGATGCTCTGGTGGGCTATACACGACGGCCAGAAATATACGGAGCCGCTCACCTACGCCAACCTCGCCGGTTCGACGGTGACCAAGGCCGAAAATGCAATTCTCTCGATCAAGTATCAGGAGCAGCCCATCATCACCCGCTGAACGGGTGGTGGGATTGTTTTAAATTGGAATGCGGGAAAGATCCATCTTTCCTGCGTTCCACGTTGATCCTGTTTACAACAGGCGATTGAAAATATGAATCAATGCAAACCGGACAGGCCAGCGGCAGAAGTTGCGGGCGATATCGTAAGCGCAGCGCGGGCACGCATCGGCGATGCCATCTTCACCCGGCTGACGCTTTTTTTCAGCATTCTAATGGTGACGATCCTGATTGCGTTGCTTATCGTCCTGGGTATCGATGCCTGGCCAGCCATCCAGAAATTCGGGCTATCCTTCATTACCTCCGTTGAATGGGACCCGGTCAACGAGGTTTTCGGCGCCCTGCCTGCCATCTACGGCACGCTGCTGAGCTCGGCGATCGGCCTGATCATAGCCGTGCCCATCAGCCTGGGCTCCGCTATATTTTTAAGCGAGCTGGCACCGCAATGGATGAGGAGGCCCTGCTCCTTCCTGATCGAGATGCTGGCCGCCATACCCAGCGTGATTATCGGCCTGTGGGGACTGTATGTCATGGTGCCCTTTATCAGGAATCCCATCGAGATCTGGCTGGGCAGCAACCTGGGCTTTCTGCCGCTTTTCTCAGGGCCGCCTTTCGGGGTGGGCTTTCTTTCTGCCGGAATTATACTGGCCATCATGGTTATACCGATCATCACGGCTGTGAGCCGTGAGGCGATAGTGGCAGTCCCGCTGACCCAGCGTGAGGCCATGCTGGCGTTGGGAGCGACACGCTGGGAGATGATTGCCAGGGCCGTGTTGCCTTATTGCCGGTCCGGCCTGGTAGGCGGTGTAGTACTGGGATTGGGCCGCGCTCTCGGTGAGACCATGGCGGTGACAATGGTGATCGGCAATGCCTACACACTGTCGCCTTCGCTCTTTTCACCCGGCGCCACTATCGCCAGCAAGGTGGCCAGCGAATTCAATGAAGCTTCGGGGGACCTGTATATCGGCAGCCTGATCGAGCTGGCGCTGGTACTGTTCGCCATCACACTGCTGGTCAATATCATTGCCCGGTTGCTGGTATGGCGCACCGTTTCTGTCAGGAGTACCGGCGAATGAAAGGGCGCAGCGGTTATTTCAGGCGCAAGCAGTTCAGCCGGTTGATGCTGGTGCTATGCGGAATCGCCACCGCCTGTGTGATACTGGTTCTTATACTGATACTCGGTTATACGCTGGTCAATGGTGTATCTTATTTAAGCCTGGATTTCATAACCCAGCCGTCCAAGCCGGTGGGTGAGGTCGGCGGCGGCATGCGGGACGATATCTACGGGACATTCATACTGGTCGGTCTGGCCTCGCTCATCGCTTTGCCGGTGGGCATGATGACCGGCATCTTTCTGGCCGCGTTCGCCGGGCCGAAGGCGGCCTCGGCCATACGCTTTGCGGCCGATATACTGGCCGGCGTGCCATCGATAATCGTGGGTGTATTTGCCTATGCCATTCTGGTGCGTCCTATGCATTCCTACTCGGCCCTGTCCGCGGGCGTTGCCCTGGCAATAATCATGATACCTGTGGTGGCGCGCACGGCGGAGGAGTCCCTACGGCTGGTCCCCAATTCACAGCGCGAGGCGGCGCTGGCGCTGGGCATCAACAGGTGGCGCATAACGCTGGGCGTAATAGTGCCCGGCGCTGTTACGGGGATAGTCACGGGCATTATGCTTGCCGTGGCGCGCATTGCGGGAGAGACGGCGCCGCTGATATTTACCGCCCTGGGCAGCGCCTTCGGTGTTCAGGGGTTGACCCAGCCCATCGGCGCCCTGCCGCTGCAGATCTACCGATACGCCCTGTCTCCCTACACCGACTGGCAGCAGCAGGCCTGGGCAGCCGCCTTCCTGCTGGTGATACTCGTTCTCGGCATTAACGTTATCGTGCGTTTGGTCAGCAGCAGGAGAAGTAAATAAATGTCTTGTCTATGTACGAGAAAGGACATACTGCAATGATAAAAAACATACTGGGTCAGAATGTCAGAGACGAGGTCGCTGATAATATAACCGGCGGCAGGATGCATCCTGAAAAATGTAAATTGACGGTCGAGGATCTGGACGCCTGGTACGGCAGCAAACAGGTGATCCAGCAAGTCAGTATGGGCATCGGCGCCCAGCATATTACAGCGCTGATCGGCCCCTCCGGTTGCGGCAAATCGACTTTCATTCGCTGTCTTAACCGCATGCATGAAGTTGCGGAGGGAGGAAGAGTGACCGGCCGCGTATTTATGGACGGCTATGATATCTACGCTCCGCAGGTCGACCCGGTGGCGGTACGACGCCGCATAGGCATGGTGTTCCAGAAGGCCAGCGTTTTCCCCACCATGTCGATCTTCGGCAACGTGGCCTCGGGAATCAGCCTTACACGTTTTTGGAGCCGGCGCCGGGATTTGAAGGATGTCGTGGAGCGCAGCTTGAGGAAGGCGGCTCTGTGGGAGGAAGTGAAAGATAAACTGGATCAGCCCGGCGCTTCACTGTCGGGCGGTCAGCAGCAACGGCTGTGCATCGCACGCGCCATCGCCATCGAGCCGGAAGTCATATTGATGGACGAGCCGTGTTCGGCGCTGGACCCTATCTCAACTTTGAGGATAGAGGAGCTGATGCTGGAACTGAAGAAGGATTACACCGTGGTTATCGTTACACACAATATGCAGCAGGCTGCCCGCGTATCGGACTGGACGGGTTTTATGCTGCTGGGACAACTGGTAGAATACGCTCCCACCAAGGAAGTCTTCACAGTGCCCAAGGACAAGAGAACCGAGGACTACATTACAGGGCGTTTCGGTTAAAGGAGGTTGAATATGCCGAGAGAATCCTATCACAGGAATTTGCGAGAGCTGCAGGACGAGGTGCTTGTCCTGGGGAGCATGATAGAGAAGGCGCTGGAAAGGTCCATGCAGGCCCTTAAGGAACGTGACCTTAACCTGGCCAGGCTGGTGCTCGACGAAGATAAAAATGTGAATAAAAAGCGTTTTGAGATTGAGGAAAAGGCGCTGGACATCATCTCCTGCCAGGCCCCCATGGCCAGCGATTTGAGGATACTGCTGGCGATTCTATTCATCGTACAGGACCTCGAGAGAATGGGGGATCACGCGGCCGGAAATGCCAAGATCGTGATGATGATCGGCAACGAGCCGCCGCTCAAGCCGCTGATAGACCTGCCGCGCATGAATGAAAAGGTCATCGATATGCTGCACCGCAGCTTGAACGCATTTATTGTTCACGATGCCGAAGCAGCCCGCAAGATCGTGCCGGAGGATGACGAGATAGACCAGCTCTACGACCAGGTATTCAGGGAGCTGCTAACGTTTATGATGGAGGACCCCCGCACCATTACCCGGGCCACCAGGTTGATGTGGGTGGGTCATAACCTGGAACGGACGGGCGACAGGGTTACCAATATCTGCGAGCGCGTTGTGTTCATGGTGACCGGCAAGATGGAAGAGCTGAACGTTTCGACCTACTAGTGATCTGTCATTGCGAGGAGCCGCAGGCGACGTGGCAATCTGCTGCTGAATATAATGTGAACACAGGATTGCTTCGCTTCGCTCGTAATGACGAAAAGCGGGAAACGGTTGCCAATGACGCGGTCGTGGCTATTCCTGCTCTTTGCTGACCAGGATACGTCCATCCACCACCAAGTAGAACTGGCCTTCGGGCAGTACCTTGACCGGATTCAGGTCCATCTCCAGTATCTGCGGATGGTTCTCCGCCATGGCCGAGATCCTGAGCAACAGCTCCTCGATGGCCGGGATGTCGGCGCGCTTCGATCCTCTCCAGCCTTCCAGCAGCTGGTAAGCCTTGACCGACTTGATCATCTCGTGCGCGTCTATATCGGTCAGCGGGTGGATGTTGAAAATAACGTCCTGGAAAAGCTCCACGTATACGCCGCCCAGTCCGAACATCACAAGAGGACCGAAGGCTGGGTGCTGTGTGACGCCTACGATCACCTCGACTCCACCCTGCACCATTTTCTGCACTATCACGCCCTCCATCTCGGCGCTCTTGCCCACTCCCTCCAGGTTCTCTCTGATGCGTGAGAAGGCTTTCTTCACCTCGTCGGCTGAACGGCAGTCCAGGATCACGCCTTCGACCTCGGTCTTCTGGGTGATCGAAGCTGATAGTATTTTAACCGCTACGGGACATCCGATCTCCGCCGCAGCCGATGCCGCCTCTTGAGGGGTTCTGGCGATCTTGAGCGTTACAAACCTGATTCCGTAACACTCGAATAAGCCCAGGATGGACTCGGCGTCCAGCCAAACCTGGCTCCTGCCCGATTTTTCGATAGCTGAAGCGATGATGCGGTCGGCCCTTTCCTTATCGATGTCAGTGAACTCGGGGATTTTGCCGGCCGGCCTCTTGAGCCGCTGGCTGAACTCGATCGCCCTCGCCAGGGCGCCGGCCGTCGATTCAGGAAAAGCGAAGGAAGGCACGAGCTTCATATCATTCGGACTGAGACTGATACCTGATCCGCGTGTTCCCAGGATGGAGGTTACCAGCGGTTTTCCGGCTTCTCGGTACAGTGGAGCGACCTCGCGGATCATTGTATCGAACTCCTCCGATAGCCTGGGAATGGGCAGTATAAAAATGACGACGACCATATCCACGCCGGGATCCTTGAGCAGCAATTTAAGGGTCTGTCCGTACTGGCTAATCGACACCTCGGGCGACATATCCAGAGGGTTGAGGATGTTGGCACGCGAGGGAAGGAATGTTTTTAGCTGCTGGGACAGCCCGTCCGACAGCGGCGGCACGTCGATGCCCCTGCTTTTACAGGCCTCGGCCGTCAGCAGCGCCGGTCCGCCTGCATTGGATATTATGGCCACCCTGTTACCCTGCGGCAGCGGCTGGTTTGCCAGCAGGTTGCCTGTGTCGAAAAGCTCTTCCAGTGTATCAACCCTCAGTATACCCGCCTGCTTGTAAAGCGCCTCGGTGGCTGCCTGGTCTGTAGCCATGGCGCCCGTGTGAGAGGTGATGGTCCTTTTTTGAACGTTGCCCCGGTTGCCGGTAAGTGAAACGACCGGCTTTTTAGCCGTGATGCTGCGGGCTATGCGTGTGAATTTCCTGGGATTGCCGAATGTTTCAAGGTAAAGCAGCACGACGTCCGTCTCGGGGTCGTCCTCCCAGTACTGGAGCAGCTCGTTGCTGGATATGTCCGCCCGGTTGCCTATGCTGACGAAGGTTGAGAGGCCGATATTGAGGCTGGTTGCATACATCAGGATGGCCGAGCCGAGCACACCGCTCTGCGTGGCGAAAGCTATGTTGCCGTGCGGCGGCACTATATTGGCGAAGGTTGCATTGAGGTTGATCTCGGGGCTGGTATTCATCATTCCCATGCAGTTGGGTCCGAGCATGCGCATGCCGTAGCTACGAATAGTCGTGAGCAGCTTATTCTGCCGTTCGAGGCCTTCGCCGCCTATGTCGGCGAACCCGGAGGACAATACAACCACGCCCCTGGCCCCTTTGTGCGCGCTCTCTTCAACGACTTGCTGGACCTTATCGGCCGGCACCACAATGATAGCCAGGTCGATGTCGCCCGGGATGTCCAGTATGGATGGATAGGCCTTGATGGCGGCCACCACCTCGGCGTTGGGATTGACCGGGTAGACAACGCCCTTGAAATCCTGCTGTATCAGGTTGCGGAAGACGAAGTTGCCGATGGTATTGGGCCTGCGGGAGGCGCCGATAACCGCCACAGACTTCGGATTGAGAAAGGCCCGCAGGGAAGCTATGGAAGTAAACTTCTCGCGCTCAAACGATTTCTGCTCCACCACGTCTGTTGGCGCCAGATCGAGCAGGCCGACATAAGTAGTTCCCTGATATTGCCGTTGCATGGTGAAGCCGCTGTTTATCAGGACGTTCATCATGTCCTTGTTTTCCGCCAGCACCTCGGCTTCGAATGTATTTATGCCCTTGTCGCGGGCGATATAAGCGAGCTGGTCCAGCAGGTGCGTGCCGATGCCCAGCCCCTGGTACTTGTCCTCGACCTCGAAGGCTATCTGGGCCCGGTTGGCTCCCGGCTGCCTGGCGTAGCGTCCGACCGCTATGATGCGTTCTTCGGACCTTTCTCCCAGCGTGCCGACCAGGGCGAAGGTGTCCTCGTAATCCACCGTGCAGAAACGGCGGGCTTCCTCCCTGGACATGTGCGTGAGGACGTGGTGAAAGCGCAGGTAGATGGTCTGCTTGCTCATGCGGCTGAAAAGCGCCAGCAGCCTTTCCTCATCCGACATGAGGATAGGCCGCAGGTGCAGGCTGGAGCCGTCCTTGAGCGCTACGCTGTTCGAATATTTCTCGAAGCTTTTACTGTCCAGGTCCGCCATCACCGTTATTCTTCCCCTCCGAAGTGGGTTCTGCCAGCTTATACGCCCATATTATACAGAAATCGGCGAGACGGATATTCTGGCGTCCGCCACCACGCATCCCTGGCCTACGGGCATGGCTATGAGCGGATTGAGGTCCAGTTCTTCGATCTGGGGAATGTCCTCGATCATTGCCGATACTCTGAGGAGCACATCTTCAATAGCGGCTGTATCCGAGGGCGGCGCACCTCTCCAGCCATCCAGGATTTTGTGAGCCTTAAACGAGGCCAGCATTTCGTGCGCGTCGTAGTCGGTCAGCGGATGTATTCTGAAATCCACGTCCTTGAACAGCTCGGTGTAGATGCCGCCCAGGCCGAACATGATCAGCGGACCAAAGAATTTGTCCTCGGTGACGCCGACTATCAGCTCAACGCCCCCGGTCAGCATTTTCTGCACTGTCACACCCTGCATCTCGGACCTGCGCGATATCTTGTTCAGGTTTTGCTCGATTTGTGCATAGGCTTTTTTGACTTCTGCCGCAGAGCCCAGATTGAGCATTACGCCGCCGACATCGGTCTTATGGGAGATGGTGGAGGAGAACAACTTCAGCGCAACCGGATAGCCGATACCGTCGGCCATTTTAACCGCCTGTTGTGCTGTGGTTGCGACTTCCGACTGTGCGAATTTTATACCGTAGGCGGAGAAGAGCCTGACTATCTCCGCCGTATCCAGCCAGACCGGCCCCTTGACCGCGCGAGCCAGGGCTTCCTGTATCACCTTTTCGGCGCCGTCCTTGTCGATATCTTTAAATGAGGGGATA
>JBAZLT010000032.1:0-10100 GCA_041650115.1 Dehalococcoidia bacterium
CCATTGCCGACGGTAATGCTCCAGGCCATGCGGCCGTTGAATCCCAGCGCATGAACGCCGGGCAGGCCCGGTATGGAGCCTCCGATCACATCGTAGTCGCCGCCCTTGAGGTGCACCAGGTAGAAGAGCGACGGTATGGATGCCTCCAGGTCGGGGCTGCCCGTGAAGACGGGCTTGCCGGTGGTGGTGCGAGAGCCGGAGAAGATCATCCAGTTTGAGGCGCGCATCCTTAACGGCACCGGGCATTCGATCTCACTGTACATACCGGAAGGCGATGCCGCATCGATATCGGGGAGGGCGGTCTGCGCGTAGCCCGGCACATCGCTGTCTGTTGAAGAAATATACGGCGCCCCCTCGGGGATATAGGGCAGCAGCTTTTTCAGCACATCGGGGCCGGCCTTCTGGTAAATCTGGTAGAGAACCGGCTTGATGCCGCGCGGTGAGTTGAGGCGGTAGGACATGAGCAGTCCGCCCACCATGCTGTCGGCCGGCTTCCAGGCCTGCGGCTTGCCGCCCAGTATGGTGTATTCGGCGGGAAGATATTTCACGGTGTTGATATAGGCGTTAACGCCCCCGGTATAAGAATCGACGGCTGCTTTGGTATCCGGGCTGATGTTGGCGTATTCTGCTTCGGCAGCGCGGTAAAAGCCCAGCGTCTTGAAGTATTTATCGGTCTCTATCATGCGGTCGCCGAAAAGGGTGGACAGCTCTCCCCTGCCCGCCAGGCGAGTCAGGTCCATCTCGAACATCCTTTCGCGCGCGGTGATATACCCCTGAGCGAAGAAAAGGTCTTCGTTGCTTTGAGCGAAGATGTGCGGGATGCCGTGATCGTCCGTCCTCACCTCAACAGGCGCTTTCAGACCGTCCACCTGGAGGGTTCCGGTATAGGCGGGCAGCGGCAGCCTGAAAAAGACCTGGAAAGCTATAATACCGATGAGTACTACGGCCAGTATGACGCTCAGTGTAATGACCAGGGCACGAATTTTCTTGGATTTCATCAGCATCTCCTCTCAAAGATAGTGGCGTGTTGCAGCCACTGGAATGAAAATAGACTATTACAAATTCTGTCTGATCTGTCAATACCGCAATCTAAATCAGGTACATGTCCTCTGCGGCCTTGAGCAGACGCTCCCTGAAGTCCGGGTGGGCCAGGCTGATGATGCCCAGTGCACGTTCCCGGGTTGACTTACCCTTGAGGTTGACCGAGCCGAACTCGGTCACCAGATACTGGACATCCATGCGCGGTATGGACACCGCCGTGCCGGACCTGAGCAGCGGCACGATGCGCGAGGCGGTGCCCTTGCGAGCGGTGGAGGTGAAGGCCTGTATCGATTTCCCCCCGCGGGAGTTAAAAGCCCCGCGGACGAAATCAAGCTGCCCGCCGGTGCCGCTGAATTGCGATCCGGACATGTACTCTGCATTGCACTGCCCGGTCAGGTCCAGTTCAAGTATGGTGTTGACGGCTATCATGTTATCGTTGCCGGCGATGACGTCCGGGTTCTCAACGTACGAGGCGGGACGTATCTCCATGCTGGGGTTGTCGTGGATGAAATCGTACATCCGCCTGTCGCCCTGTGCCACGATGAAAACGTGCTTGCGCGTATGGATGTTTTTCTTTTTGCCGTTGATCACGCCCTGCTGAATGAGATCGACCATGGTAGAGGTGAAGACGCCGCTGTGTATGCCCAGGTCCCTGTGTGCTTTGAGGAAATTACCGGTGGCATTGGTTATGCCTCCTATTCCCAGCGCGATGGTGGCGCCGTCCGGAATCATTGCGGCGATACTGCGGCCGATCGTCTCCTCTGTGGGTCCGGGTTGGGGTGACTGGAACTCCTGGAGGGGGACATGGTTTTCAACCACAAGGTCCACCTCTGAGATGTGCAGCAGGTTGTCCCCCAGCACGCGCGGCATATTCTCATTCACCTCGATTATGAGTGTCCTGCAGGCCCGCGCGGCTGTCCCGCTGTAATTGTTGGACGCGCCGAAGGTGAAGTAGCCGTATCTGTCCATGGGTGAAACGGTGGTCAGCATGACATCGATAGACATATTTTCCTGCATCAGCCTGGGTATCTGGTGGACATGGGTCGGCACATAATAGGTCAGGCCGACCTTATGCCGCGACCGGTCGGCCTCGGTCACGAACCAGGAGTTCGATTCTATGCAGTCGGAAAGGTCGGGCGAAAAGACTGTGCGCGCGGAATGCTGCGTGGGCAGGCAGCAAAATACTTTGAGTCCGCTAAGGTCCCCCGCCCTGGCCCGGTTGGCCAGCGCGGTCAGAAGGGCGGGAGGCTCCGCAATGCTGGTTCCAAGGACGACTGTATCGCCGCTCCTGATACGGGCAACCGCATCCTGTGCCGAAGATAGTCTGCGCAGGTACTGGCTGTGAACACGCATAAGGTCCTACTGGTTCCAGGTTGCGCCGTTATTCAGGCTGTGTGAGAAGGCGCTCTCCGTGCCGCTCGTTCCCGCATAGGCGGCTTTGCCGTCGGTAGACCATTCCACCATGGCATTGAGCGATCCTGTGGGCGCCTTCTGGCTGGGCTGCCAGACCGGATACATGGACGTCGCGCTGCCCGTGAAATACGTCTGCACCTGGTAGCAACCGCCGCCCTGGCATTTGGCGGCGCCTGCCAGCAGCTTGCCGCCCGAGATGCGTCCGTAATAGGCGATGGAAGCGATCGCCTCGGGAGCATTCATGCGGTAGACCTGATAATCGGACACCTGGTAGACGTCCCTGCCCGGGTTGTTCTTGTTCCATGAGGCAAAAGCCCTGCGCGAATAGGGATTGCTGCCGTTGTAGTCGAAGGGCAGGGCTATGTCCGCATGGTTAAGCGGCTCACCGGCCTGCCCGATTTCAACGGGATATCCTGTCCAGGCGTTCCAGGTAATGGAGTTAGAACCGCTGTCGCGCTGGCCGGCATAGAGGTAGGTTTTTGCTGCGCCGGAGACTACTAATAATAGTGTTCCATCGGAGCCGTAGGATGGCGAATAGCTGATGGCGGCCACATCCACGCCTCCACCACCGGGAGGAGCCCAGCCGGCCGCGCTGCTGCCTGCATCAAACCAGCCGCCTGAGAAAGCGGTCAGGATGTTGATCAACACGCTCCCGCCGGCGGCCCCGTTCCAGATACCGGCGGCCAGCTCGTGCCTGGGCGAGCCGTAACCGGGCGATATAGCTATGCATCTTACCGCCTGTCCGGGGGCGAGATGGGAAGTTATTTCCGTGCTCTGGAAAGTGGCGCCGCTGTCCGTCGAGATATGTATCTGGCTGCCTCCGGCCGTGACCACGGCCAGAAATGCGGGATCGTCGGGCGCAACGGCCAGATCGATCCAGGGAGCGGCGGCGCTCAGGGCCGATGATATATCTCTCCATTCGACTCCCTCCGAAGCGGAACGATAGAGGCGGGAGCTGGTGGAATCGAGCGCGTAAATAGTTGATCCATCGCCGGCCACAGCAATGCGGCTGACGTTAGCCCCGATCAGCATAAATCCGCCTTCACCGCCCGGCACTTCAGGCAGCGTCTGCACCTGCGGCGGCATAACTCCCGAGATGGCAAAGGACTGGCTGGGGGTGAGGGGATCGATATTGCCGGAGAGGTCCTGCGTTTTCACATAGAATTTATAGCTTCCGTTGGGCAGGTTGCTGAAGGAGCGCGAAGTATCTGAAAGAAAGGGGGTATAGTCTTTATCCCAGCCCTCCAGGAAAGTGGCATACATAAAGCTGGAAGCATCCGCGGAGGAAAGGCCGCTTCCCCATTTGAACGTCACAGTGTTGTAGTTGATGGTGCCGACGGGCCCTTCAAGGATGACGGTATAAAAATGCGTGCTCCCGCCGGAAGGCAGTATGGGCGGAGCCGACGGCGCGGGCAGTTCCGGGGCCTGCGCCGATTGCGGACTGCAGCCGGCCTGCGGCCAGACAAGCAAAGCCGAGCAAACAATGATGAGAGCCGCCGCTTTCAAACACCTGCTGAACATCTATGTTCACTGCCTCACAGGTCTAATTATACAGCCTGCCGACGGAGGCAGCATAGCATTAGCTGTTTTGACTGTATTTATATTTGCCCCTATAATCAAGTGCGTATGCCGCTTGAAGCTAATCTCAATTGCCGCCCTGATTAATCTGCCCGCCCAGTCCGGCAATGGTATAATTTAGCAGTCTTTAGCATCTCATCAGGAGGATAATGTGCCGGAAGATAATATGAAAGTAACGATGGAGAAAATCGTCTCGCTCAGCAAAAGGCGAGGCTTTGTTTTCCAGAGCAGTGAAATATACGGTGGCCTGGGAAGCTGCTGGGACTACGGACCACTGGGCGTCGAGCTGAAAAGGAATATCAAGGACTTCTGGTGGAAGAAGGTTGTGCAGGAACGCGACGATATGGTGGGACTGGACGCCAGCATCATGATGCACCCGCAGGTCTGGGTGGCCAGCGGCCATGTAGCCGGATTCTCCGATCCTCTGGTTGAATGCAAGAACTGCAAACACAGGTTCCGCTCCACCGACATCGACACGTCGGCCTGCCCGGACTGCGGCGGACCCCTGACCGAGCCCCGCATGTTCAACCTCATGTTCAAGACCTTCATGGGTCCCGTGGAGGATGCCGCCAATGTAGTTTACCTGCGGCCTGAAACCGCACAGGCCCAGTTCGTTAATTTCGATAACGTCCAGTCCACGACACGCAGGAAGCTGCCATTCGGCATCGCCCAGATCGGAAAATCCTTCCGCAACGAGATCACAACGGGCAATTTCATCTTTCGCACGCGTGAGTTCGAGCAGATGGAGATCGAGTACTTCGTCAAGCCCGGCACTGACGCCGAATGGTTCGATTATTGGGTCAACGAGAGGCTCAACTACTACGTGGGACTGGGCATAAAGAGGGAGAACCTGAGGCTGAGGCAGCATGATAAAGAGGAGCTGGCCCACTATGCCAGAGGCTGCTTCGATGTCGATTACAACTTCCCCATCGGCTGGTCGGAGATCGAAGGAATCGCCAACCGGGGCGATTTCGATCTAACACAGCATTCCAAGCACAGCGGCAAGGCGCTGGACTACTTTGACGAGGAGAAGAACGAGCGCTATATTCCCTACGTAATCGAGCCCTCGTCAGGCGTGGACCGCACGCTGCTGGCCGTGCTCTGCGACGCATACGACGAGGAGATGGCCGACAAGGAGCTGCGCGTGGTGCTGCGCATTAATCCACAGATAGCCCCCATCAAGGTGGCGATTCTGCCGCTCAGCCGCAATGCCAAGCTGCTGCCGATGTCGAAGGAGGTTTCGTCCCTGCTGCGGCCGCATTTCATGACGCAGTACGACGATGCGCAGAGCATCGGCAGGCGCTACCGAAGGCAGGACGAGATTGGCACGCCTTATTGCGTAACCATCGACTTCCAGTCGCTGGAGGACAACCAGGTAACCATCCGCGAGCGCGACAGCATGCAGCAGTCCAGGGTCCCCGTGCCGGAACTGGTAGCTACTTTGAAGGAAAAGTTCGGATTATAATGACCAAGAAAAATCCCGCGGAAAAAGTGCAGGCCAGGGTCGCCAGCCATATCGAGAAGATAAGGATACGTTTCGGTATCCGAGACAAGATTCTCATCTCGTTCCTGGCCCTTTCCCTGATATCCGTGGGGATCATCAGCTCCCTGGCCTTGAGATATATCAGCTCGGTCGGTACGCTGACCAAAGAATACAGCGCCTCCATGGGTGAAACGGTCATGTCCGTGTCGATCGCGGCGCTGGAAGACCAGGGCAGGCGGACCATTTACCAGAAAGCCTCCGATGTTGCCAGGGAGATATACTTCTATCTGCAGCTCCATCCTGAGCTGGACCAGTCTAATCTTTCTCAGAACCAGGAGCTGGCCACCATCGCGGTTGAGAAGGTGGGTAGAACGGGCAACACCCGGGTCTATGACAACACGGGCAAGGTAATATTTGCCATGAATCCCAGCATCATTGGCGCCAATCTGCGTCAACTCGCCGGGGAACCTTCCTACTATTCGTCCATCTTGGAGCGCAGCCTGCTGGGCGAGGATGCCTCGGGCTACTACAAATACAAGGGGCCTACCGACACGGAGGATAGAATCAAATACATGTACACGGTACCTGTGCCATCCTCCAACCTGATTGTGGCCGCCAACACGTACCTGGACGAGTTCTCCTCGGCGGCTGAGGAGACCAAGCAGCGGATTGCTTCTGCTGTGGATGAGATGAGCAAGCAGGTGGACAAACAGGCGCGGGAAGCCGAGTTGATCTTTATCGCGGTGATCGTCACCATGGTGGTGGTAGTGTCGGGTGTCTCGTTCCTGCTGTCTGAGACTATCACAAGGCCTATTATGGCGCTGACCAAGGGCTCGGAGCATATCGCCAACGGCGAGCTCAACTACAGGTTTAATGTGAATACGGGTGACGAGATGCAGGTGCTGGCGGAGCAGTTCAATGTGATGACAAGGGCCTTGAACGAGTCGTACTCAAACCTGGAGCAAAAGGTGATCGAGCGTACCGAAAAGGAGAGGCAACGGGCCGAGCAACTCCGTACGATTAACGAGGTCAGCCGCAAGATCAGCTCGATTGTGAATCTGGACGAGCTGCTGGCCTACGTGGGCAACCTGCTGCGCCAGACCTTTCATTTCCATAATGTCAATATCTTCCTGTTCGAGCCGAGCTCGGGCAAACTGATGCTGAAGACGCTGCATTTCAGCGGGCAGAAAACTGTGATACCGGTGGGCGTGCCGCTGGAGATGGACGAGGAGGGCATAATAGGAAAGGCTGCCCGCACCGGCGAATATGTGCTGGTCAGTGACCTCAAGCTCGAGCCGGGATACAGGAAATCGGACAGTGCGGGCGAGACCATGTCCGAGCTGGCGGTGCCCGTGCGCATGGGCGGCAGGGTGCTGGGTGTGCTGGATATAGAGAGCACGGAGGTGGACGGCTTCGACGAGGCCGATGTGTTTACCGCGCAGACGCTGGCCGACCAGCTGGCGGTGGCTATCGATAATGCCAGGCTCTACCAGGAAATGCGCTCCCTGGCCGTAACTGAGGAACGTAACCGCATGGCGCGCGAGATACATGATACGCTAGCGCAGGGCTTCACCGGCATCATACTGCAGCTTGAGGCCACCGAGCAGGCCATGGGGGATACCGCCACTGAAGATGTTCAGAAGCATTTGAACCAGGCGCGCAGTCTGGCGCGCAAGAGCCTGGCCGAGGCGCGCCGGTCGGTGTGGAACCTGAGCCCACAGGCGCTGGAACAGCTCAAGCTGGACGAGGCTATACAGCACGAGGTAGACAGGTTTCACCATGACAACAGCATAGAGGCCACCTTCGCACTCTACGGGCAAAAGCGGGAGATACCCCCCGAGACCGGGACCGCCATCTTTCGTATCTGCCAGGAGGCGCTGGCCAATGTGGCCAAGCATGCACAGGCGACGCAGGTGGACGTTTCACTCAATTTTGAGAATAATGTAGTCGAGCTGACGGTCAAGGACAACGGCACAGGCTTTGAGCCCGGGCCGGAAGGCAGGATCGGTAAGGCGGGGGGCTTCGGCTTGATCAGCATGCGGGAGAGGGCGACGGGCCAGAAAGGAAAATTCGAGGTGCAGAGCGGTAAGGGTGAGGGCACCGTTATCAAAGTGTCGATCCCTCTGTCGTAGGAGGTTAAAGCGTGGAGCAGATTAAGATACTTGTCGTTGACGATCACGAAGTAGTGCGGGACGGGATTGTGGGCAACCTGGTGCGGCAGCCCGATTTCGCCATCGTGGGCCAGGCCGGCAACGGCCTGGAGGCGGTGCAAAGGGCAGCCGAGCTCTCACCGGATGTCATCCTGATGGATTTGCGCATGCCCGAGATGGACGGCGTCGAGGCCATGATCAAGATCAAACAGGCTAATCCGGAGATCAAGTTCATCGTCTTTACCACATACTCCGACGACGATTACCTTTTCGCCGCCATCAAGGCGGGGGCCAAAGGTTACCTGTTGAAGGACGCGCCGCGCGAGGAGCTTTTCAGGGCCATCAGGGCTGTGTCGCGGGGCGAATCGCTGATACAGCCGGTCTTCACTACCAAGGTGCTGGATAAGCTGGCCTCGGAGCTCTCCCGCAAAAGCACGGGCATGGATGCCCTCTCGGACCGGGAGATAGAGGTGCTGGACCTGATGGCCAAAGGCGTTTCCAACAAGGACATTGCCGACCAGCTATCGATTACCCAGAGCACCGTGAAAACACATGTTACCAGCATTTTCCAGAAGCTGAACGTGACGACGCGCACCGAGGCCGTAACCACCGCTCTGAAGCGGGGCATAATCCAGCTCTAATCATACTTTAGTATGATTCCGACCGGCCTTTCGGGCGGGTTTTTCCCTCTCCCCTGGAAGGCCTGCAAAACCAACCTATATCCCGATTATACGGACGCTGCAAATACGTTAGACTACCTGTATACAGATATGCAATGAAGCGAGTGCATATTATTATTAAATAAAGGGGAAAAATGGAAGAGCCGATTAAAGTTCTCATCACAGACGACAACGAAGTAGTGCGCGAGGGGCTGAAGAGCATCTTCGACGGACATAAGGATATCGAGGTGGTCGGCCAGGCTGTCGACGGACTGGACGCGCTGGAGAAAGCTGAGAAGCTGAAGCCCGATGTGATACTTATGGACGGACAGATGCCGCGCATGGACGGGCCGACCGCCATCAGGGCCATTAAGAAGATCATGCCCGAAGTCAAGATACTATTTCTCACGGTATACGGCGACTATGCGGGCGATGCGCTGGCGGCCGGCGCCAGCTGGTACCTGACCAAGGACTGCCGCAGACAGGACCTGCTGGAGGCCATACGGGCCCTGGCACAGAGCGCCAGGCTGAAGGCCAAGCAGGCCGGCTGAAATCAGACAGCAATTAAGGGACGGGATCCCGCCTTGCAAGGCGGGATCCGGTTTTTTTTATGATGTTTTTTGCTGGCGGGAGGCCTTTTCCTCTTCCACCAGGGCGCGCCGGTCTACCTTGCCGCTGGCCAGCAGCGGAAGCAGCGGACGGACCTCGAACTGCTTGGGCACCTTGTAATTGGCCAGGTGTTTTTTGCACAGCTCGCGTATCTCGTCCACGTCGACGCTCTTGCCGGGGACCGGCATGATATATGCCTTGCCCACCTCCTGCCAGGTCTCGTCCGGTATGGGTATTACGGTGACGAAGGCAATGCCGGGGTATTGCTCAATGACCGCCTCGATCTCCCGCGGATACACATTGTATCCTCCCGACTTGAACATCTCTTTGGTGCGCCCCACGATTTTGATGTAGCCCCGGTCATCCATTGTGGCCAGGTCTCCCGATTTGAGCCATCCGTCCTTCGTGATGGTCTCGGCGGTGGCCTCGGGACGCTGCCAGTATCCTTTCATGATAAGGTCGCCCTTCATCCATATCTCGCCCACTTCACCCCGTTTGACCTCCTTACCCTTGCCGTCCATCAGCTTTATCTTGAAGGGGGGATAGCATTTGCCGGCGGTCTGAATCAGGTCATCCATGGAGTCGCCCGGCTTTGTATATGTGATAAAGCCGGCGTTCTCGGTCTGCCCGTATCCGGTCATCAGCGTAGCCCCGGTCTTAGATAGTCGTTTGACCATCGATTCCGGTGCAGCCGAGCCCGCCCAGATGATGGTCTTGAGGCTGGACAGGTCGTAGCTGT
This sequence comes from Dehalococcoidia bacterium, assembly GCA_041650115.1. Lineage (GTDB taxonomy): Bacteria > Chloroflexota > Dehalococcoidia > GIF9 > UBA5629 > CAIMUM01. The sequence goes on from JBAZLT010000032.1 coordinate 9,673, forward strand.
CGAAGTCTGGCAGCGTGAACTGCAGCATGAACATGGCCGGCACCTGTCCCATAAATGAGATCTTCTCGTCCTGAACCATTTTGAGAGTGGCCGCCGGATCGAAGCGGTCCATCAACACCATGGTGGCTCCCCAGTGCAGGCAGCCCATGACGAGCTCAACCGCGCAGGCCACGTGGTTGATGGGGAAATGGATGAGGGCCTTGCCCTCTCCCCGCCTGCTGTTGGGCGCCATGAAGCGCGCATTCTGCGCGGCGGCGCTGGATATCATGTTTTTATGCGTCAGCAACGCACCCTTGGGCTTGCCGGTCGTCCCCGAGGTGTAGATGATCAGGGCAGGGTCGTCCTCTTTCACCTCGCTGATACGCTTTTTCAACGCGGCGTCCAGGCCGCTGCGGTCTTTATTTATTTCCTGCTCCCAGGCGAGCGTG
>JBAZLT010000033.1:0-9896 GCA_041650115.1 Dehalococcoidia bacterium
CCAGCAACGGTAGGAAACCATAACCGAGGGCTGCGCGGGGCGGAGAGGGATGCTCTATAGTGAAAACAGGCACTTTATTCTCACGGGCCAGCTCGCTCAGCCTTCCACCCGTTGAGATAACCAGTCTCTTGCAGTCAGCCTTCAGGGCCTGTGTAAATCCCGAAATGGTCTCTTCCGTATTGCCGGAATAGCTTGCCCCGATTACCACCGTTTTATCGTCTACCCAGGCGGGAAGGTCATAGTCGCGGTGCACAAGAACCAGCGGGCGCCTCAGGCCGGCGGTAAGGCCTCTCAGCAGGTCTCCGCCGATGGCGGAGCCTCCCATACCCAGTATTACAACCTTGTCGACATCGGAGTAACCGGCGGGCAATTTGAATTTGCAGGCGCTTTCCCACGCCTGGCGGCACTGGTCCGTCAAGCCGCGTATCTGCGCCCCCATGCCGGACTTATCCAGGGAAGTGTAAATGGAACTGTCATCCAGGTTTACCATAGCTCATACCCCCACCATCTCCTGGCCAACTTGAATCATTTTCTGCACCTCATCCATGGAGCTGCACTCGGCATAGATGCGGACCAGCGGCTCTGTGCCGGAGAAGCGAATCAGCAGCCAGGAGCCGTTCTCCAGTTTATAGCGGAACCCGTCCCTGGTATCCAGCTTAACGACCTTGTGTCCGCCTATTTTAGAGGCAGGCGCCGAGGACATTTTAGCCAGCATCTGCCGCTTGATTTCATCGGTCGTATGCACATCCAGCCTGTCGTAGTAGTGAGGGCCGACCTTTTTGAAGAGATTCGCCAGCAATTGCGAGGGCGACTTGCCCGTCCTGACGATATAGTCGAGGAAATACAGGCCGGCCAGCATGCCGTCTCTCTCCGGTATATGCCCGCGGAAACCGTAGCCGCCGCTCTCTTCACCGCCCAGCAGGGCCTTTTCCCTGATCATAACGGGCGCCACGTATTTGAATCCCACCGGCTCTTCGAAGACAGGCACGTTGTATATCTCGCCGATCTGGAAGAGCATGTCGGTGGAGGTCAGCGTCTTGACCAGCGCACCGCGCTCCTTGCGGGCGTCCAGTAAGTACATGGCGAGCAGGGCAAATACTTCCTGCGTGGTCATAAAGCGGCCGTTCTCGTCTATGATGCCGATACGGTCGGCATCGCCATCCGTGGCGAATCCGACCGCTGCGTTGTTCCGTATGACCTGCCTGGCAAGTTTGCTCAGGTTTTTACTGATCGGCTCCGGTTGAATACCCGGGAAGAGCGGATTGCGAACCTTGTTGATCTCGTGTACCTCGATCTGGCCGCCGTCCAGCAGGCTTTTGAAATAGCCGATGCCGGCGCCGAACATGGAATCCACCACGATTTTAAGCTTGTTTTGCTTGAGCGCCTCGATATTTATCAAGCGGTTGAGATGCCGTTCGTAGGCATGGTATGGATCATGGTATGTAACGAGCTTCTTCTTGAGCGCCTCGGCGAGGTCGAGCCTTTTCGCCGATCCTTTCTCAGCAGCGACGTTGGCCGATTGCTCGATCTGAGCGATGATCTCGGTTGGCGCGCTGGAGCCGCTCGCCACCTTGTACTTGAACCCGTTGTAGTCGGCCGGATTGTGACTGGCCGTTATCATGATCGCGCCGTCGGCCTTGAGGGCGGTCACGGTGTAACTGGTGACCGGTGTGGGCGAGGGCCTTGGCAGCAGAAAGACACGGATGCCGTTGCCTGCCAGCACCTCCGCCGAGGCCGCCGCGAAATCATCGGAACCGAAGCGTGTATCGTAACCAATGACGATGCTTGCTTTAGCCGTGCCCGCACCTTTCAGGTAATCTGCCACGCCCTGGGCGCAGGCGCGCACATTGGCATACGTGAAATCCTCGGCAATGACGGCACGCCAGCCATCAGTGCCGAACTTGATCTTCGGCGCCATAATCTATATCCCCGCTTCTGCCCTTAAAATCCTGGCTTTATCCGTCTTCTCCCAGGGGAATTTGACGTCGGTGCGGCCGAAGTGGCCATAGGATGCGGTGGCCTGATAAATAGGTCTGCGCAGGTCGAAGTACCGGATGATGGCCTCAGGCCGCATGTCGAAATGCTTGTGGATCAGCTTCAGTATGGCGGCATCGGGCATCTTTCCGGTGCCGAAAGTCTCGATGGAAACGGACAGCGGATGCGCCACACCGATGGAATAGGCCACCTGCAGCTCCAGCCTGTCGGCCAATCCCGCAGCCACACAATTTTTGGCGATATATCGCGCCATATAGGTGGCCGAGCGGTCAACCTTGGTGGGGTCTTTACCTGAGAATGCGCCGCCGCCGTGGCGCGCGTAGCCGCCGTAGGTATCCACCAGCAGCTTCCGGCCTGTGAAACCGGTATCGGAAACGGGGCCTCCCACCTCGAAGCGCCCCGCGCTGTTAACATATATCTTGGTATTTTTATCCATCATGTCGGCCGGTATGACCGGCTTGATCACCTTCTGTATGATATCGCGGCGGATGGTATCGTTGTCCGGCTCTGGATCGTGATGGGCGCCGATAACCAGTGCCTCGATCCTTTTGGGCTTGCCGTAGCTGTATTCCACGGTCACCTGTGATTTACCGTCGGGCCTGAGATAGGGGATGATGTTCTTTTTACGTGCTTCTGCCAGGCGCTGGGTTAGCTTATGCGCCAGCGCGATGGGCAGGGGCATCAGCTCCGCAGTCTCGTTGCATGCATAGCCGAACATCATTCCCTGGTCGCCGGCGCCGGTCAGGTCCAGCTCATCCACTTTCTTTCCGCTTGCTCTGACCTCCAACGCCTTGGTTACACCGGCGCTGATATTCGGCGATTGCTTCTTGATAGACACCATGGTGGCAAGGCTCTGATAGTCGAACTGGAACTCCGGCTTGGTGTAGCCTATATCCTTAACAATACGCCTGACCACATCGGGTATCTCCACGTATGTCCTGGTCGTTATCTCACCCAGCACGATCACCATGCCGATGGTAACGGCCACCTCGCAGGCTACGCGGGACTTGGGATCATGCTCGATCATGGCGTCGAGTATGCCGTCCGCGACCTGGTCGCACAGCTTATCGGGGTGCCCCTCGGTGACCGATTCGGACGTAAAGTAATACTTGGGTGACCTCATGAAAGTGTTTTTCATCGTTGCTCCTTGTGAATTAAGTTCCCTCTTCCCAGCTCTCCAGGTACTTCTGCTGCTCACGGGTAAGTTTATCGATATTAATGTTCATTGATTTAAGCTTTAAACGGCCGACTTCGTTGTCGATCACCTGCGGGACTGGATAGACATCCGGCTTCAGCTTACCTTTGTTCTTAACCAGGTGTTCCAGCCCCAGCGCCTGGTTGGCAAAGCTCATGTCCATGACGCTGGCAGGATGGCCTTCGGCCGCCGCCAGGTTGATCAGCCGCCCTTCGCCCAGCAGGTAAATGCGCCTGCCGCCGGACAATTTATATTCGTCTACAAACCGCCTGATGCGGCGGGAGGTTGTCGCCATCTTTTCCAGGGCCGGTATGTTTATTTCAACATTGAAATGGCCGCTGTTGGCCAGTATAGCGCCATCCTTCATCCTGGTAAAGTGGACCCTGTCGAGCACATGGCGGTTGCCGGTAAGTGTGATGAAGACATCGCCGACGGCAGCGGCTTCCAGTATGGGCATCACCTGAAAACCATCCATGGCCGCTTCCAGTGCGCTGATAGGATCGACTTCGCATACTACGACACGGGCGCCCATTCCCTGGGCACGGTGCGCCACACCGCGTCCGCAGTATCCATAGCCGGCCACCACCACGATCTTGCCTGCCCACAGTATATTGGTGGCCCTGGTGATGCCGTCCATGGTGCTCTGACCGGTGCCGTAACGGTTATCGAAGAAATGTTTGGTCTTAGCGTCGTTGACCGCAATAATCGGGTATTTGAGCTTCCTGGCTCTGGCCATGTTCTTTAGCCGTATAACGCCGGTGGTGGTTTCCTCGGTCCCGCCGATGACATTAGCCAGCAGCGCCGTCTTCTCCCGATGAATGGTGCTGACCAGGTCGGCGCCGTCGTCGATGGTTAACTGGGGCTTATGTTCGAGGGCCGCCATGATATGTTTATAATAAGTCTTGTTGTCCTCTCCCTTGATGCAGAATACGGGGAAGCCTGACCTGACCAGCGCGGCAGCCACATCGTCCTGGGTGCTGAGGGGATTCGAGGCGCACAGCACCAGGTCGGCGCCCCCGGCCTTGAGCGCATAAGCCAGGTTGGCCGTCTCGGTCGTCACGTGCAGGCAGCCCGAGATACGTATGCCCTTGAAGGGCTTGTCCTTTGAGAAGCGTTCCTGGATAAGCTTCAGGACAGGCATTTGATGCCCTGCCCACTCGATGCGTAGATTGCCTTCGGAGGCCAGTTTGATGTCTTTAATATCATATTTCATAAAGCGTTTATCCTTTGCAAAAGCAATGCAATAATATTACCTGATGAACTCGCAGTGTCAAGTATCAGATGCTCCATCGGCGCTACCTCGGTCACCGGGTCGAACTCCTTTTTAATGTCTGCGAATATCTCCCACCGACCGTCCGATACTGATCCCGCCCTGCTCCTTTCTTCCAGCCGTTGCCTGATGGTCTCATCCGGGACGGTGCACTCCACGGCCAGGAAGGCGGCGCCGTATTTGACGGCGAGCTGATGGGCCGCCAGGCGGTCGGAGCGTTTCATAAAGGAGGCATCCAATACCACGGGGCGTCCTTTTTCAAGAAGCTCGCCCGCCCTGCGGAAAAGCTCATTATAGGTCTGTTGAGTGGACTGAGGGCTGTACAGGCCGCTGGCAAAGCCATCGTAATGCCTCTCGGTGGGCGGGATGCCCGCCAGCTCTTTCCTGACAACATCTGAGGATAGCACTGCGCACCCGAGGCCCCGGCCCGCCGCCGTTGCCGCGGTGGTCTTACCGCTGCCTATCAGTCCTGTGGTTATGATCAACACCGGTTTGGGGAAAGCATACCTGTAGGCCAGATTGAAATAGAGCCGGGCTTCCTGCTCGATCGCTTTCTTGTCCTTGAGATAGGGGTCATCGTGTTTGAAGCAGGAGACTTTGCCTCTGACATAGGCCCTGTAGCATTTATAGAAATCGAGCAAGTCCCCCAATTCGCGGTCATTGCCGGCGCCGATGTAGTCTTTAACGAACGAGTCAGAGAGGTCGGCTCTTCCGTAACGGTCTATATCCATGGCAAGGAAGGCTATCTCCGAGGCCGTGTCGCAATAGCGGAAGCGGTCATTGAACTCGATACAGTCGTAAATATATATCTGGTCCCCGAAGCAAACGTGTGCCGCGTGCAGGTCCCCGTGGCAATCACGTATCTTCCCACCTGATACCCGGTTATTAAAAAGCGACGTGTTGCCGGACAGGAACTTGTCGGTATACTCCCGGATCATGTGGTGGAAATTTTCTGGTATCAGCGTGTTGATGTATTTAACAGTCTGATCGAAATTCTCGTCTGTATTGGTCCTGATGCCTTCCAGGCTGCCGTACGCGTTGATGGCGGGGCCCGTGGCGGCCCGGCTGTGGAAATCTGCCATCAATCCGGCAACCTGCTTCAGCATGGCAGGAGTAACCTTATCCAGCGTGAGCAGCAGGTCCATCATCCTGTCGCGGGGAAGCTGTTTCATTTTGACCGCGTACTCTATCACCTTGCCCTCGCCCCCGAGCCGGATCCCGGCAGGCGATTGGGTGACTGGTATAACGTCCAGGTAGCCTGCCGGACAGAGGCGCCGGTTCAGCTCCAGTTCCTGGCGGCAGAAGTACTCTCTTTTCTCCAGGGTGGTGTAATCGAGGTAGCCCAGGTCGACCGGTTTCTTGGTCTTATATGCATATTCGCCTGTGAGAAATATAAATGACATCTGCGTCTGCTGCAGCTCCACAGCAGCCGGATGTTGAGGGTATGTCGAGGGATCCAGCAATGCCTCTACATACGGAGGAAATTTTGACGGCATAACGCGTGATATTGTAGCAGTTTTACTCGTCTCTTTCACGTATGACAGCCGTGGGGACGCATGGACAGGCATCAATCGGGCCGGATAAGTTATAATTCAAGCACTATCATAATGCCGGTGAGCAATGAAATGAAGAACAACGAAATGGACTTGTTCAGGGTCAGGGTGGCCGCCCTGCGCGTCAATCCCCATGCTATCGAGTGTGTAAGGATCCACGGAGCCGGCGGCGGCGTTATACAGAACATAAAGGGGAAGGAGGCCTCGATTCAGATCTTCACGGCCATCTCCTCCAATGACGGGTATATCACTCCGGAGAACGCCTGTAAGGGGCTGGATGTATACGGGAGTGGGCTGAGAGATGAGGCCGGGAGGCGTCCGGGCGTGCATCCTGAGATAGAGAGGCTGGAAAGCATCGCGCGATCAAAGAAGGCCGTGAGGTGCGATGTCGTACGTCGCGAGTCCTGCAAGCCTGTGCCCGGACGTATCATAAAGGCGCTACCCGAAGCGCTGAGAAAGTATCCGACCCCTTTTTATATTTATGATGAGCAGGGAATAAGGGACACGGCCGGAGCATACAAGAAGGCCTTTGCCTGGGTGAAGCCGGCCTACAAAAACTACTTTGCCGTAAAAGCCTGCCCCAACCCTCACATTGTAAATATATTAAAGAGCGAGGGCTTCGGCGCCGACTGCAGCTCTCTGGCGGAGCTCATTATTGCAGAGAGGCTTGGTTTAAAAGGCGAGGACATCATGTTCACGTCCAACGATACACCGGCCGAAGAATTTATCAAAGCAAAACAGCTCGGCGCCATCATCAACCTGGATGACAAAACGCATATAGGCTATCTCGACAAGAACGCCGGCATGCCCGAGCTTGTCTGTTTTCGGTACAACCCGGGACCGCTGAGGGAAGGCAATGACATCATCGGCGATCCGCGGGAGTCCAAATACGGTGTGACCACCAATCAGATACAGGGCGCCTATATAAGGGCCATGGAGCTGGGCGCCGAGAGGTTCGGCCTGCACACCATGGTCGTCTCCAATATGCTGGATGAACAGTACCTGGAGGAAACGGCGGTAATGCTCTTCAAGCTGGCTGCGATGATAAACCACGATACCGGTATACAGTTCGATTTCATCAACCTGGGAGGAGGATTCGGCATTCCCTATAAGCCCGAGCAGGCTGCCATCGATCTGGACGGGGTGTCGGCCGGCATACGCAGAGCCTACAGGAAATATATTAAGGACATGGGCCTGGGCACTGTGCGCGTCGTTACAGAATGCGGCAGGGCCATTACTGGCCCGCACGGATTCCTGGTGTCGAGGGTGCGGCATGTGACGAAGAAATACAAGGACTTTGTGGGACTGGACGCCTGCATGGCCAACCTGATGCGTCCGGCGCTGTACGGCGCCTACCATCATATTACAGTGTTGGGCAAGGAAAATGAGCCCAAAGATCACGTGTACGATGTGGTCGGCTCGCTGTGCGAGAACAACGACAAGTTCGCTGTGAACCGTCCGATGCCGGCGGTTGCACCGGGCGACGTCATGATAATTCACGATGCCGGCGCGCACGGCTATGCCATGGGCTTTCAGTATAACGGCAAGCTGCGCTGCGCGGAGCTGCTGGCTACTTCCGGCGGCAAGGTCCGTCAGATAAGGCGGGCCGAGGTTGTGGACGATTATCTGGGCACGATCGAAAGATGGCCATAGGCGGATTACGCCTGGCTGCTTGAGTTACCCGTTGGTGCACTTTCACCGTTTAGCTTGCTGTCTCCCGCCAGCCTGTCCAGCCACTCGATGGATTTGAGCTGCTTTTCCAGCAGGTAGCGCACGTTTTCGCGCAGGATGCCTTTGATCTCCCTGGCCAGCTCTGCGCTGAGCTTTACCCGCCCGGCGGTGTCGATATCGCTGCGCTGCCAGAGCCGCAGGACCTTTTGCGCATTTACCGAGATGGTCCTGGCCGACATATCGGGATTGCCGCACTCCCGGCAGAGAACGCCTCCCTGCAAAGGATTGAAGTAGTTCGTTTCCGGCTGGAGGTCCCTGTTGCAGTTGGCGCATTTATGAAGCTGCGGCGTATAGCCCAGGTGACCCAGCAGGCGCAGCTCGAAGTACCTCACCATGCGTTCCCCGTCCCCGGTTTCCGTCAGCCGCCTCAGTGTATTGAGCAGCAAGTCGAACAACTCCCTGTCTTCGACATTCTCCTCGATGAAGCTATCCACGAGTTCAGCAAGATAGAAGCCGCAGGACATAAGCTCCAGGCTGTCGCGCATGGGAAGGAAGATATCCAGGGCCTGTGCCTGCGTAACGATATCAAGGTTGCGGCCGCGGGCCAGCATCATCTGGCTGTGTGTCAGGAGCTCGACATTACCGCCCAGTTTGCTGCCGGGGCGCATCGCTCCTTTGGCTATGGCCCGCACCTTGCCGTGATCTGAAGTGAAAATGGTAAGGAGCCTGTCGGCCTCGCCGAATTTATATCGCTTAATAATGATGCCGGTAGTACGGTATACCCGCGCGGCCATACTTTCGCTAACTCATCTCCTGCCGCCCTTCCAGGGCGCGGCAGAGTGTAACGTCGTCGGCGTATTCGAGATCGCCGCCGAAAGGTAGGCCGCGCGCCAGCCGGGTGACCCTGATGCCCAATGGTGAGACCAGCCGCTGGATGTACATCGAGGTGGCCTCTCCCTCTACGTTAGGATTGGTGGCAAGGATAACTTCCACGATGCTGCCGGAGTCCAACCGATCCAACAGCTCACGTATGTGCAGGTCTTCGGGCTTTATACCGTCGCCGGGGGATATTACGCCGTGCAGCACATGATAAAGACCCCGGAACTTCTTGGTGCGTTCCAGCGGCAGTATGTCTATGGGCTCTTCGACCACGCAAATCCTGGTCAGGTCCCTTGTGCCGTCCGAGCATATTCCGCAAGGATCCGTATCCGTGATGTTGAGGCAGTTGGAGCAGAGACGAAGGTTTTGTTTGACCGCCATTATGGCATCTGCCAGGTCGCGCGTCCTCTCGGGCGGCGCCTGCAGGAGGTGGTAGGCCAGGCGCTGAGCGCTTTTGGGGCCTATACCCGGAAGCTTGTTCAGCTCTTCGATGAGTCTTGATATGGGGCGGGCCGAGGGGAGGAAATCGGGATTCAAATCTCGCTCCTACATCAGTCCCGGGATTTTGAGGCCGCCGGTCAGCTTGCTCATATTCTGTGTGGCCAGTTCCTGCGATTTCTGCACCGCTTCATTACAGGCGGCCAGCACCAGGTCCTGCAGGAAGTCCACATCTTCGGGATTGACAACCTCGGGCGATATGGTAATCGACTGAAACTGCTGGTGTCCGTTGATGACTATTTTAATTGCGCCTCCGCCTGCGGTAACTTCCATATTGGTCCTGCCCAGCTCTTCCTGGGCTTTAAGCATTTTGGCTTGCAGTTCCTGTATCTGTCGCAAGTTAAATTGGCTCATTTCCCCTCCGTTTCGGCGTTGTCTTCGACGATCTTGGCTCCCATGCTCAGGGCGGCCTCCACCAGGTGGTTGCTGCTGGCCGGCTTCAGTTCGGATTTGGTACCACCCTGCTGAATTAGAATGCAGGTCACAGTATAGGTATGGCCGAAAACCTCTTTTAACTTCTTCTCGACGATGTGCAGGTATTTTCTATTGTCTATATAGCTTTTATGGAATTCGTGATAGAAACCCAGAACCAGGTTTTCGCCCTTGATCTCAACAGGCTCACAGGCATGGCGAAGGCGCGCGTCGAGGTTGCCGCCCGAACCTTCCCCGCGCATGGAATTGATGAAATCCTTCCAGTGCTCCTGCAAATACTTCAAATCGTTGGGGTCGTCCATCTTGAGCGGCTCCGTCAGGCGGTGCTGGTCGACCGGATCGGGTGGCTGCGGGGCTGACGGCGGTGTTGTTGACTCAGCTACTTTATGGGGCTTGCTTACCA
>JBAZLT010000034.1:0-9873 GCA_041650115.1 Dehalococcoidia bacterium
GGTATGTGGAGTGACTTGGCCGGTTTCCGATCCATCAAGGGTGATAGCAGCCCCGACAGGAGTTGAATTCACGGCGATCGATCCGGTGGTCGGAATGAGGACAAGAGTGAACTCTGCATTCACTGTTGATCCTGCAACGACTGAAACCGTCTGAGATGCGGGTTCGTATCCTGCAAGATTCACTGCAATAGTGTGTTCACCGGGAGCTAGCTTGTTGAAGGTGTAAGGTGTGACCTGGCCTGTCTCGGTACCATCCAGAGTGATGGCAGCACCGACAGGAGTTGAATTCACGACGATCGATCCGGTGGTCGGGATCAGGATGAGGGTGAAGTCAGCAGTTACTGAGGAACCAGCGATAACTGAAACCGTCTGAGTCGCAGGTTCGTATCCTGCAAGATTGACTGCAACAGTATGTTCACCGGGTGCAAGCTCACTGAAGGTGTAAGGTGTGACCTGGCCTGTCTCGGTACCATCCAGAGTGATAGCAGCACCGACAGGAGTCGAATTCACGACGATTGATCCGGTAGTTGGGATCAGGATGAGGGTGAAGTCAACAGTTACTGAGGAACCAGCGATAACTGAAACCGTCTGAGATGCAGGCTCGTATCCTGCGAGGTTGACTGCGACCGTGTGTTCACCGGGAGCAAGCTCGTTGAAGGTGTAAGGTGTGACCTGACCGGTTTCCGATCCATCCAGAGTGATGGCAGCACCGGCAGGAGTTGAATTCACCGCGAGTGACCCAGTAGTCGGAATGAGGACAAGAGTGAACTCTGCATTCACGGTTGATCCTGCAACGACCGCAACCGTCTGAGTCGCAGGTTCGTATCCTGCGAGGTTGACCGCGACTGTGTGCTCACCGGGAGCAAGCTCACTGAAGGTGTAAGGTGTGACCTGACCTGTCTCAGTTCCATCCAGGGTGATGGCAGCTCCAATTGGAGTTGAATTCATGACGATCGATCCGGTGGTCGGGATCAGGATGAGGGTGAAGCCAGCAGTTACTGAGGAACCAGCGATAACTGAAACAGTCTGAGATGCAGGTTCGTATCCTGCGAGGTTGACTGCAATCGTGTGCTCACCTGGGGTCAGTGCATCGAAGGTATGCGGAGTAACCTGGCCTGTCTCAGTTCCATCCAGGGTGATGGCAGCACCGACAGGAGTCGAATTCACGACGATTGATCCGGTGGTCGGGATCAGGATGAGAGTGAAGTCAGCAGTTACTGAGGAACCAGCGATAACTGAAACAGTCTGAGTCGCAGGTTCGTATCCCGCGAGGTCGACTGCGACCGTGTGCTCACCGGGAGCAAGCTCACTGAAGGTGTAAGGTGTGACCTGGCCTGTTTCGGTACCATCCAGGGTGATAGCAGCACCGGCAGGAGTTGAATTCACCGCAAGTGACCCAGTAGTCGGAATGAGGACAAGAGTGAACTCTGCATTCACGGTTGATCCTGCAACGACTGAAACCGTCTGAGATGCGGGTTCGTATCCTGCGAGGTTGACCGCGACTGTGTGCTCGCCTGGGGTTAGTGCATCGAAGGTATACGGAGTAACCTGGCCTGTCTCGGTACCATCCAGGGTGATAGCAGCACCAGCGGGCGTTGAATTCACCGCGAGTGACCCAGTAGTCGGAATGAGGACAAGAGTGAACTCTGCATTCACGGTTGATCCGGCAACAACTGCAACCGTCTGAGTCGCAGGTTCGTACCCTGCAAGGTTCAGAGCAACAGTGCGTTCACCGGGAGCAAGCTCGTTGAAGGTATAAGGTGTGACCTGGCCGGTTTCCGATCCATCAAGGGTGATGGCAGCACCAACCGGGGTTGATGAGACAGCTATCGACCCAGTAGTCGGAATGAGGACAAGAGTGAACTCTGCATTCACTGTTGATCCTGCAACGACCGAAACCGTCTGAGATGCAGGCTCGTATCCTGCGAGGTTGACTGCGACAATGTGTTCACCGGGAGCCAGCTCGTTGAAGGTATAAGGTGTGACCTGGCCGGTTTCAGTTCCATCAAGAGTGATTGCAGCTCCAGCAGGAGTTGATGAGACAGCAATCGATCCGGAAGTGGGACCGGAAATCTCAACAAGTGTGAAGTCAGCAGTTACGGTTGATCCGGCAACCACGTTGGCGGTCTGAGTCGCAGGTTCGTACCCTGCAAGGTTCAGGGCAACAGTGTATTCACCCTGATTCAGGTTGTTGAAGGTATACGGTGTGACCTGTCCCGTTGCAGTTCCGTCGAGGGTAATCGAGGCACCAGCCGGGGTTGAGGTGACTGTTAAGGATCCGGTGGTAGTTCCCGAAGAGCCATCCCAGCCGGCGAGCCTGGCAAAGAGCCACCATGCCGCGTAGGCCTTCATGTTGGCATTGAGCGGCTGGGTGTGTGCTGCACTGCACTGGTACCATGACGGCTCGCCCGCCACATTCTCCGGGTGGCTTTCCTGCCACTCTGTCGCCCAATTGCGGGTCTGACCACCCAGTTTATAGGTGCAGTTATCGTCAGCGAAGAGGAGCATGTAGTTGGTTGCCGCATCGGGATCGTAACTCTCGATGTCTGCGAAATCGAAGAGGATCTTGTTGTTCTCACGGCAGTAGTTCCGGATCTGTTCGTTCCTGATGTTCACATTGCCGCTCTCGCCGCCACCGTTCAAGTGGCCGGTCATGTAGACAAATTTTACATTCGGGTAGTCTTGTTCGAGATCGCTCATCAGGTCGAGATAGGTGTTAATGTCTGCCTCGGTGCCGTCGACCTGGCCGCACCACGACCACATGACGACGTTGACATCCGGATTGGCGTCAAGATATGTCCTTGTCCGTGAAGCCCACGTGACCCTGTCGGGGTTTCCAAGGTCGCCATCGACGAAATAGTCATGAAGGTCTAGCGCATCATTCGTGCCGCCATTGTTCCACCGGTAAAGGTTTCCACCATAGGGAGCTCCTGCGAAGGAGACAAGGCCTGTCATACCGGTCGTAATCTGGCTCCCGTGCGAAGTGTGCCCGTAGGCGATGTGGAGGTTCTCCTTTGCCTGGACGATGGCATCCTGCGGGACATTTGCAAGGTTTATCGTGGTGTGATCTGCGATGATCGCACTGCCGGGTTCAGGATCCTCGAGAAGCGTGAAGGAGGCTTCCACCGTCGAACCGGCAGTGACTGTGACCTCCCGGTTCTGGGATTCGTATCCATCAAGGCTGACAGCGACCGTGTGCTCACCTGGAGTCAGTGAGTCGAAGGTGTGTGGGGTGGCCTGACCAGTCTCGGTTCCATCCAGAGTGATTGTTGCACCTGCGGGTGTCGAAGTGACCAAGACACTCCCTGTTGACGGTGTCCCTTCTACAGTGAAAGTTCCGACTTGCAGAATGGTATCCGGAATCAGATTCATGCCGCCATCAGCGGAAATTTTCTTTGGAGTGATGGTGATGCTTGTCGAGCCTTCTCCCAATCCCTTTACAGAAATTGTTGCAAGAGATACGGAGGTGGCATCTGCATTGACCTGTTCCATCAGGTCAGTAGCCCGCAATCGGACTTCTGATGCAGGAATAGTGGAGTTTTCTTTTACTGATGCCCACGAGGGGAATTCAACATTGGTGATGGTTGCAACCGAGGGGTCACTCACCGAGACGTTGAAATCGTATCCTGCGAATCCCGACGGCGATGCCGAATCGAGTGTAATGGCAAGAGGCACAGTTTCACCGACGTTGGCGACCTGGCCGTCCTGCACCTGAATGGTGTATGCTCCCGCTGCACTGAAAAGCATGGTGAGCGACAGCAGCACCAGGAGGGTTAGGAATAATTTTTTCATTGTGTATTCTCTCCTGTTTTATCTTTCTCCTGGATTTCCAGGGATTATTCCGGGGTGTATCCCGGTGTTCTTCTCTGGCGATGCACGGGTGTTATTCAGGTTCAGATTCATGGACGCTATACCTCCCTGAACAACCGGATGATATCATCGAAATCGAGACTACCGTTCCCGTTGAAATCGAATGCAGAAACCGGCTCGTTGGTCTCTATCCAGTCCATGTGCTTGAACAGTGCCACAACATCATCAAAATCGGTCTCACCGTTCCCGTTCAGATCTTCGTAGATCCCGTCATGATCAGGATCAGTCGGGGCATGTACATATCCTGGGATTGGAACGACGACGGGGGCAAAAGCCGTGATGAACTTCTCTATCCGGCTGTTTCCAAGGTCAGCAACGAAGATGCTGTTCCCGCTGCCGGCCGCAATTCCGCAGGGATTCATGAACTGACCATCATTGGAGCCCGGCGATCCCCACTGGGTGACATAGGTCCCGGTCGCATCGAAGGCCTGGACTCTGCTGTTCGTCCAGTCTGTGACATAGACGTAGTCGTTATTGTCGGTAGTGACGCCAGTCGGATCGGTGAACTGGCCATTCCCGGATCCCGCCGAACCCCACTGGGAGAGGTAGTTCCCATCTCCGTCGAAGACCTGGATGCGGTTATTGTCACTATCCGTCACGTAGGCATACCCGCTCGAATTCAGTGCAATGTCGATCGCATAGTTGAACTGGCCGTCAGCGGAGCCCAGTGACCCCCATTGCGAGAGGTAGTTTCCGTCAGGGTCAAAGACCTGGATGCGGTTGTTGTTCGCATCTGCGACGTAGACATTGCCATTCTGATCGATGGCAATGCCGTACGGATTCGAAAACTGGCCGTCAGCGGAGCCCTGTGATCCCCACTGGGAAAGGTAGTTGCCGTCTGTGTCAAAGGCCTGGACACGGTTGTTCTTGCTGTCGGTGACATACACGGTGCCGCTCTCGCTCTCGACAACTCCCCTCGGTTCGTTGAACTGGCCGTTCCCGCTCCCGAAGGATCCAAACTGAGCGACGTAGGAACCGTCGGGGGAGAGTACCTGGATGCGGTGATTGCCGGTATCTGCAACATAGAGGTTGCCTGAGGCGGCAACGCTCACATCGCGGGGAAGGATGAACCGCCCGTTCTCATTGCTGCCGGATCCCCACTGTGCCAGGTATTCGCCACTGGGGGAAAATTCCTGGATCCTACAGTTATAACTGTCGGCGACGAGTACTCTTCCATCCGGGTGCACGGTGATGCCGTAAGGAAGGTTGAACTGGCTGTTCCCGGGCCCTTCAGATCCCCAATGGGTGATATATGTGCCATCGGGACCGAATTGCTGGATGCGGTTATTGTAGGTGTCCGCAACATACACCTGATCTGAAATGCTAAGTGCAAGATCCAGGGGGTAATACAAATCTCCGGGACCTGATCCATCGGAACCCCACTGGGTGACAAACTTCCCGTCCGGGGTAAATACCTGGATCATGTTGTTCCCGTAATCTGCGACATACAGGTAATCGCTGCTGTTCGCTCTGATCCCCGTGGGATACGCGAACAGACCTGATCCACCGGGCCATCCCCACGATCCCCACTGGTCCATGTATTCGCCGTCGGGCGTGAATACCTGGATCCGGTTATTCGAGGTGTCTGCGACATACACGTATCCGCTGCTGTTCACCGCGATCCCGATGGGAGCGTCGAACTGGCTGTTTCCTGTTCCATAGGTCCCCCACTGGTTGAGGTAGTTGCCGTTTTCGTCAAAGACCTGGACGCGGTGGTTGTCCCGGTCGATCACATAGATGTTACCGCCATTGCCGAGTGCAATGCCTGCAATCTCGCTAAACTGGCTGTTTCCTGTGCCATACGACCCCCACTTTGCAAGAACAGTCCCGTCAGGGGCTATCTTCCAGATGGAGAACGACATGTCGTCTCCCACGTAGGTGTTTCCGGCACTGTCGGTAATGACTCCCCAGGGGAGACTGATTCCCGAGCCTGTAGGTTTTGACCATTCGAATGTGGTGGCAGGATCTCCGCTCGTAAAAGATCTGGAAGTCGCTGGTGACCGGAAACCTGTGATGTCAGTATCAGCCCCCATATTTTTTGGGGAAGAAATATCACTCTGCACGTTTCCGGGTGAATATGCTGAAACTCCGGAATAACAGATGGAACATACAACCAGTATCAGGATAAAATATCTTTTCCTTGTATTCATGGGTTGTTTTCCTGGGATTTTTAACTGGATTTGCCAGGCGCACACGAAGGCGCCCTGTGTTCAAAATGCTCACACTGCGGTGTTCAGGATATATCATGTAAAACGGTATCACCCCCAAAATGAAGGACGGTACTGATGGGTTCCTCCCTGTTTCCTGGATAACCGGGATGCATTCTGTCTGAAACCAGATACATCGTCCTTATCTGAAAAGACGAATTTCGAGTCAGGAAATGCCTGACTATTCCCAATTCTGTCTTTATACGGGATCATTCGATCCCGGAGTTGGTGGAGTATAATGCCCGATTCCCCTCCGCCAGGAAGAGAAATATCTCCTGGAGGACAATCCCGAATCGAGATGTTTGGAGTCATGGGGCATCGCGTCTACAACCGGAAGGATCAATCCAGGAAGGATATGCCGGCTGTAAGGGACTGTGGTGAAAAACCTGAATTAAATAATAAGCATATCAGAACACGTTCACCATTGAACCGGAAAGGTAAGGCATAGAACACATGGATTCACATGCGATACCTGGAGTCGCCAGATTCTTCACCCATAGTCATACCGGTATGGGGGAGAGTGGTTGTTGCAATCCCTGATCAGGTATCTGGTGTATTCTCACTGCCCCGTGAATGATCAAAGAAGGGAGTCTCCTAAAATCTCCTCCAATGTTCCCCGTAAGAGGGGATCTTATCGCTGCTCTCTCTGGCCTTCTGGCCATTCCTTTACAAGAGCGGGGATTGTCGTGGTGCGATCCAGTGCTCCCACTTTTTCCTCGATACCTGCAGCCTGGAATATGTCCCTTACAGGTCCTGAAGCGTTTGCCAGGCGCAGGGTTATCCTTCTCCTCTCAAGATCCGCAATGAGATCATGGATCATGTCAACCGCGGTCACGTCAGTTATTGGGGATGACCCGAGATCGATGATCGCAAGGTGAATCGGGCGTTCTTCGCGGGAAAGTGCGGAAAGAAATCGTTCCTTGAAATTTTCCGCATTGGCAAAGATCAGGGGGGCATCAATCCGATAGATAAAGATCCCTGGAATCACCTCTTTTTCCGGCTGGCGACCGACATTCCCATACACGTCAGTCCCGGGAATCCTTCCGACAACCACCATGTGGGGGAAGGTGAACCTGTATAAAACTTCGATGAGCGAGAGCCCTGCACCAATCAGAACCCCTGCAAGAATCCCAAAGATAAGCACACACCCGAGCGTGACCAGGGCAATATAGATCTCCGGTACATTGATCTTCCCGATCCGGGCCAGTCCGGGAATATCGACCATCTTGATGACTGCAACGAGTATGAGTGCTGCGATGACAGGTTCGGCAAGGTAGTAGAAGAATCCGGTCAGGAACAGCAGGACGAGAATTATCACCAGTGCAGAAATGGCACACGCCAGTTGTGTCTTTGCGCCGTTCCTCTCATTAATCGCGGTTTTTGAGAAACTGGGGCCGATTGGAAAGCCCTGGCCAATTCCTGTTGCAATACTTGTTGCACCAAGCGCCAGCAGCTCCTGGTTGTTATCGACTTCATACTCATGGATCTTTGCATAGGTCCTGGCAACAGAACTGAGCTCGACAAACGAGAGAATAAAGAGACCCACCGCGAGTGGGAAGACGAGTTGTAAATCCCCGGGAGACACATGAGGTAATCCGGGCTCCGGGAGCCCTGACGGGATAGAACCCACAATCTCCACTCCGTAATGGGCAAGATTGGCCAGGCCAACCAGGAAGATTGAGAGCAGCATCGCGATGAGATGACCGGGAATGCGGGGGTATTTCCGATCAAGAGCAATAAACATGAACACCGCCCCGGCACCAAGGATAAGTGCATAGATGTTGGTGCCGGGCAGATTCTGAAGGATAAAGATGATTTTCTCAAAAAAAGAGGGAGGAGCCCCGGAGAGACCCAAGATTTTTGGGATCTGTCCGATGATAATCACAATCCCTGTGCCGACGAGGAATCCTTTCATGACCGGCCCTGAGATCAGGTTGACAAGAAACCCAAGCCTGAGCAGCCATGCACCAAGTGATATCACACCAACAAGAATTGCAGTCAGTGCAACAAGTCCAGCATATTGTGCAGGGCTGGATATGACCATGGCTGCCAGGAACGTTGCGACCATGATCGCTTCGGATGAGCTCGGTCCGATGGATACGTGACGGGAGGTGGCAAAGAAGAAGTATGCAAGGGGAGCCATTATCCCTGCGTAGAGGCCGTATTCAGGAGGGAGTCCTGCGAGGGTCGCATACGCAATATTATCGGGAATAGCGACTGCGGCGAGCGTGAGTCCGGCGATGATATCGAATTTCAGCCATGATCTCTCATAAGAAGGAAGCCATTTGAGGATCGGGATAACGTTGAGCACCTGTGTTTTCGTCACCTTAAAAGGCAGCGTTCGATCGGTCATGGTGTCACCCGGTATTCGCCCCGGATAATCAGGGAATCCGCATGTTACTTAACAGTCAATTAGGGTGAAGCGTTTAATAGTATTATGGCGCGAAAATCCCATTTTTTGGTCAGCATCAAGAATTATCTCACTTCAGAAGCCCTTTGCATCATAGTGTTCTATTGGGAGGCTTCATCAGGAAGAATGCAACGAAAAAGCCGAGTATTGCAAGGGCACACACGGCAGGAAACACGCCAAGGTAGTTCCCTGTCGTCGTCTTCACAAATCCTGCAAGTTGCGGGCCTGCAATCGCTCCCGCCCCATACGCAAGGAAGACCACCCCATAGCACCTCGGGTAGTCGCATGTCCCGAAATAATGGGCGGTCACGGTCGGGGCAATTGCGAGCCATCCACCAAGGCAGCCCCAGAGGAGTGAAAAAGCGATGATATACCCCGGAACAGTCGGTGTCAGCCACATCACGAGACCTCCGGCGGCAATGAGGATGAACGAGAGCATGGCGGTGTTTCTCGGGGTCATCCGGTCTGTGAGCATCCCGAAGATCGGCCTGCCCCCGCCATTGAAGAGGGCAAAGAATGCAACGAGAGATGTTGCGAGGCCTGCTTCGATGTGCACGAGTTCTGTCCCCACGGGTTTTGCAATTGAGACTGCCATCAGACCCGCAATACTGCCGATGCAATAGCAGATCCATAAACCATAGAATGCAGGAGATCTCACCATTTCGCGACGGGTGCATTCGCACGTCACGTGCCGATTCTCTCCCGCACCCCGAGGGGTCCATCCAGGGGGTTTCCATCCGGCCGGGGGGAAAGTAAGCGGGAGTGCCATGGGAACCGTGATTACTAGAATCCCTACGCCAAACAAGAGGAACGTGGTCATGATACCGTATACATCAATGAGATAGCCGGCAAGGTTCGCGGTGACAACAGCAGAGAATCCCACGCCAAGCACAGTCATCCCCACTGCAAGTCCCCTCCGGTCAGGGAACCACCTGGCTGCTACTGCAATCGTTGCCCCATAGGCAATCCCAACACCCATCCCTCCGATCACGCCGAATATCACCGTAAGTGCGAATATAGAGGTCGCCGTTGACGTGAGCAGCCAGCCGAGGCCTGTGAGGATTCCCCCGGCGATGGTAATGATTCGCGGCTGGAATGTCTCGACGTATTTCCCGGTCAGGAGCATCGTGATTGAAAAGACTGCGATGAACACCGAGAATGGCATTAATACCTCGTTCGCTGTAACCACCTGGCCGAGCTCCCCCGTAAAATACTCTGTAAGGGGCTCAACGAACACACTCCAGGAGTAGAGCGTTCCGAGGCAGAGGTTGATGATCATACCCAGTGCGACGAGTATCCACCTTCCCTTTTCAGGAGGCAGGCCAAAGGGAAACGCCACTTCACCGGAGGGGTACTCCTTCATTATGTCACCTCATGAAAAGCCGA
>JBAZLT010000035.1:0-9610 GCA_041650115.1 Dehalococcoidia bacterium
GGATCTCAATATGTTACTTCAGTAGTTGTTCGTTTTGACACCGGCCGAAGGTTTGATTGTCGGAGCGCCGTGTCACTTCAGGTTTACCGAAATGGGGCATGGCAAACGATAGAAACAATTAACGCTGTATCATCGTCAGGTAACTCCGAGTTTGCACCTCTGCAGGTTCAGGTGCCCGTTAACGATACCATTGCCGGCTTCAGAATTTCTGATGGGTGTGTATGTTGCATAGACTTCTCCGAAATCACGGTCTATGGCGGCCAATCATTACCTCAATCATCCACAACCACTACTATATCCTCAGTTCCCACATCAACACCAACGCCAACACCAACACCGGCACCGACGCCAACACCAACAACGCCAACGTCAACTACCACTACGACATCCATACCTGCAGGCACCGCGCTCATTGCCGAGTCCAGGACCGTTATGACCGGCAGCACGGTACAGGTGCCGATTTATTTCCAGGATGCTCAGAACGTCGGCAGCCTGGGTTTCACCTTGTCTTACGACCCGGCGGTAGTACAGGTGGTAAAAATATCCAAGGGATCGCTTCTGTCGCCGGCAACCTTTACATCCAGCGACCAGTCCGGTTCTATTATTTTCGGTTTTGCTTCGCCCCAGGCGATCAGCGGCAACGGCTCCGCGGCCGTGGTTGAATTCAGGGCTCTGGGCAGCGCGGGCAGCAGCAGCGCTTTGACGCTGTCCGAGATACTGGCAACCAGCTATTACGGCTCCTCACTGGCCGTCAGCCCCGTCAACGGCATGCTTACCATCGGTCAAAATCAGCCGGGCGACGCCGACGGAGACGGCAAACTCAGTGTGCTGGACGCGCTGATTGCCCTTAAAATGTATGTCAAGTCGCTCCCGCTGGACCTGATAGCCGACATCAACCAGGATGGTAGGGTCACCCCCGAGGATGCACGGTTGATCATGCAGAAGGCCAAGCCGTAATAAAGGAAGGTGATGATTATGAAATCAGGTACTATTTGCCGGATTCTGATAATAGCGACGCTGGCCGCCATTATAATCATACCGGCGGCCGGCTGCATAAAAGTGCCCCGGAAGACTGCCTCGACAAGCGGGCAGTTGAAGGTCCCCATTAACGCCGTTAACGCCGGCAACCTGGGCAGCCTTGAGTTTGAAGTAATCTACGACCCCGCGATCATACAGCCGGAGGGCGTGGTAAAAGGCGACCTGGCGGACAACGCCATGCTCGATTTCAGCCTGTCGCGTTCCGGCCGGATGTGGGTGGCCCTGGTCGACTCCAACGGATTGAACGGCAATGGATCACTGGTCGTAATAACCTTCCATAAAGCGAATAGCGGGCAGACGGTGGCCACCATTACACTGGAAAACGTGATTGCCCACGACGCCGTCACCCTCGTCGATATCATAACCAGCACCACTGCAGGTAGTCTGACAACACCACCGGCTATCACTTTCGCCCGCTGAGAAGACGGAGCACCCGGCTGAGACTCAATATTCCGTTGGGAGGTTATGGAATGTCTGAAATAAGACAGGATATTACCACGGAAGAATGGGTTATCATAGCTAAAGAAAGGGCGCAGAGGCCGTCCGAGTTCGCCGGCCGGCAGCCCAGGCCTGAACTGCCTGCATTCTCAGCATCATGCCCGTTTTGCCCCGGCAACGAATCGATGACGCCGGGAGAAATACTTGTCTTCCCTGATAAAGAGACCGGGAAATGGAGCGTGAGAGTAGTAGCAAACAAGTTCCCTGCGCTCAAGCCGGACGGCAGCACTGAAAGGAAGATGGAATCGGGACTGTTCATGAGCATGGACGGAGTCGGAATACATGAGGTCGTCGTGGAAAATCCGGAACACAATAAAGTGCTGGCTTTGCAGGAAACCGCCGGCATTGCAGATGTCCTGCGCGCCTACCGGGAAAGGTACAACGCAATAAAACGGCAGCCCTTCGCAAAGTTGATTACTATTTATAAAAATTATGGGCCCAGGGCTGGCACCACGCTGGAACATTCTCATTCACAATTAATAGTCACGCCGGTTGTGCCCAGACACTTGCGGATACAATTTGAAGTTGCCACCAGGTATTATGACAATATCGGCAGGTGCCTCTACTGCGACTTGGCGCGCCGTGAGATCAGCGCACGTGACCGGTTGGTGATGGAAACGGATTCCTTCACAGTCTTCCACCCGTTTGCTTCACATTCACCTTTTGAGACATGGATTATTCCCAAAAGGGGTCAGGCATCCTTCGGCAATATTACGCAGCAAGAGCTGGCCGACCTGGCACAAGTACTGCGATCTGTATTACTCAAGCTTTATAAAGGCTTGAATAATCCTGATTACAACTATGTTATCAACAGCGCCCCGGTGGACGATGAAAACAAAGACTATTACAGCTGGCACATCAGGATCATTCCCAGGCTGACGGAACTGGTCGGCTTTGAGATAGGATCGGGCATCAACCTGATCACCGCTCTGCCCGAAGAGACCGCTAAATTCATGCGTGAACTGACAGTAGATACGCTGACGGAACAACTGGACCGATAATTTGACAGGCATCAGCACCGGCAATACCATTTTGATGGATTGGAGGTGCGTATTATGATGCAAAGCCGCATATCTAAAATCATCTATCCGGTCGCGGTCATATGTATGCTGGCCCTTTCTTTGCCGGGATGCGTGTCCGGCGGCGCCCAAAATGAGATCAACGCATATCCGATTGATACTGACGTCCGGACTACGGTGCACAGGACCATCGCTCTCAATGAAAACATTTCAGGTCTTAGCCCCATGGAGCTTTCCAAAGTCTCGGAATACGGCAAATACGGTTACGGCAAGTGGACCTATGACCCGGGCATTGCTAATGAACTGCGCACTGATATTATGCCGGCCGGTTATTCCGCCTCATCGGCGGGCAGGAAAGCCAGGCTCCTGAATTTTTTCGCTATCACCGATGTCCATATAACCGACAAGGAATCCCCATCCCAGCTGATCTATCTTCAGCAGTTGAATCCCTGGGATGCCGAGGTCACTTCCATATACTCGCCCGTGATGCTCTATACAACTCATGTCCTGGATGCGGCCGTGCAGACCGTAAACGCGCTCCACAGGCAAAATCCCTTTGATTTCGGCATCTCGCTGGGGGATGTGTCCAACAGCACCCAGTACAACGAAACCCGGTGGTATATAGATGTGCTCGACGGCAAGGTCATCAGCCCCAGTTCCGGTGCCCATGCCGGGGCGGATGCTATCGACTACCAGAAGCCTTTCAAGGCGGCGGGCCTGGACAAGACTATTCCCTGGTACCAGACGCTGGGCAACCACGATCATTTTTGGATCGGTTCATTCCCGGTCAACGACTTCCTGCGCCAATCGTACATCAGCGATACGATCCTGGCTGCAGGCGACGTCCTGGCCAACCCCGCAAACCTGAGCAAGCCTGACTATTACATGGGTGTAATCGACGGCTCGACTCCTTACGGCGATATAAAGGGAGCTGGGCCGGTAGCCAACTTTGCCAGCCCGCCAAAGGTGGTAGCCGACCCCGATCGTCGTTCACTCTTGAGGGCCGAATGGATAAGTGAGTTCTTCAAGACAACTTCCAACCCGGTCGGCCACGGTTTCAACCTGGTCGACCCCGGCCAACCGCAGGGCTTCGCCTGCTATAGCTTCGTCCCTAAATCAACGGTACCGCTCAAGGTGATTGTGCTGGATGATACGCAGCGGGAAGATGACGGCTCGCCCGATATCCATGGCCACGGCTTTCTCGACCAGGCGCGCTGGGAATGGCTCCGGAAAGAGCTGGCGGACGGCCAGGCCGCAGGGCAGTTGATGATCATTGCCGCGCACATACCCATAGGCGTTGAACCTGACAATTCGGAGCTTGAATGGTGGAACAATCCCCAGAATGCCGTCACCCTGCCCGACCTGCTCAAGGAACTGGAGAACAGTCCCAACCTGATTATGTGGATCTCGGGGCATCGCCACCTCAATACCATCAAAGCCTTTGTGTCCACCGATCCCGCCAGGCCCGAAAGTGGTTTCTGGCAGGTCGAAACGTCGTCACTGAGGGATTTTCCCCAGCAGTTCCGAACCTATGAAATTTATCTCAACAGCGACTACACGGTTTCAATCGTCGCGACCGACGTCGATCCTTCCGTCAAAGAGGGAACGCCGGCCGCCGTATCACGCGCTTACGCAGTGGCCACAGAGGAGATCGTCAAGAACAATCTGAACCCGGTCCTGGCGGGAGCCGACCCCACCATCGCTGATCCCTCTATTCCGGACCCCACCATCAGGCCGATGCCGACATGCTCCTATAACGCAGAGCTCTTAAAGCAACTGAGCCCGGCTATGAAGGCCAGATTACAGGCGCTCTTTCCGTAGTAAAGCTCGACTTGATTACGATATAACTGAATCTGCAAGGCGCAAGTGGATATAGTTTCGGATCACGAAAACTGTATGAATTAAGAGGATTGGCGGCAGTCTTTAAGATTGAACCGGCCATCAGGTACGTATGAGCTCTGACCTGAGTTTGATAAGTGAATAATCTACTGTGAATCCTTTTTATATTTTTCCTGAAGTTCTCTCAATTGCTGCTGCTTCTTTAGCTCTTCTTCAGTCAAAGCCTTGTATGAAACAAGCTCATCATTTTTGATCTCAACGGTAAAAAGCGCACGACATTTCCAGCAGCGGAAGGGCCCAATGTAATCTAGCTCAACCAGGGACATGGTGCCTTCAGTTTGACAAGCCGGACATTTGATTTTCTTAAGCATATTACTTTCAACCCTCCAGTGCGGCGTTATAGAAGTATGCTTTAAATTCCTATTAATGTACAGAGCGCTCGGCAAGGCAAAAAATACAGGAACTAAGTGTACTCTGCTACAGAGGATTTTAAAGGGCTGGTGGCAGCGACTGGGATTGAACCAGTGACCAAGGGCTTTAATTTGAATTTCAGTTTGAGCATCCAATACTAACTATACTTGGCTTGCTTACTTTCGTATCACCGAAGCCCATCCCATTTTACGGCACTGTGGACATCTGACGTACCTGTAGAAAATGAGGTGAGGCCCCAGGTAATCTAAACCACCTGATGATTGGAACTCAGCATGACAATATGAGCATTTATAGCCGAGGTTTTTCCTTTGCCGTACGAATAAGTAAACGACAATGCACACTACTATGATAATTAGAGGTAAATAGTACTCTATCATTCTGGTTTCACCTGTTGATAATTTCGGTTAGTTACATGGGATTTAAGAAGAAATGGTGGCAGCGACTGGGATTGAACCAGTGACCAAGGGCTTATGAGTCCCCTGCTCTACCGCTGAGCTACGCTGCCACAACAAGTATTTAAAGACAGCAAACATTTTAGCACTAAATCACCGGCCTTTTCTACACGGATTCCCCACACCCTGTTACGGCCATATCCGGTCGCGTGCAGTACGCCTTCTCGCGTAGATAGCATTGACATCTCTAAGACCATAGGCTACCATGACCACCGCCCGGTATTTGAGGCTGTACGTAAGGAATAAAGGGCGGGGTATTAAATCTTTAAGGCTGGGGTTGCTATGAAAGAACATGCATTGGCGGGAAGACCGGTATACTCCAGATGGGACACCTTCTATACGACTGCCCTCCTGTACCTCCTGTTGGTGTTCGATTACATCGATAGATTTGTCATCGTTGCCCTCTTCCCCTTCCTTAAAACCGACTGGGGATTATCCGATGCACAGTGCGGCATGATGGTTTCCGCCGTATTCTGGGCAATACTGGTCCTAACGCTGCCAACCGGTGCATTGATCGACCGCTGGAGCAGAAAAAAAACTGTCGGTATCATGGCGGTCATCTGGAGCCTGGCCACAGCGGCCGGCGCTCTGACCAAAAACTTTACACAACTGTTTACGACCAGATTTATTATAGGGGCGGGCGAAGCGGGATACTCCGCGGGCGGTACTGCACTTCTGTCAGCAATTTTCAAACCGGAACAGCGTGCCAGGGTGATAGGATTCTGGTATTCCGCCATACCGCTCGGCCAGGCATTGGGCATCGTATTAGGCGGGATCATTGCCGTCAACATGGGGTGGCGGAGTGCTCTGGGCATCGTAGCTATCCCCGGATTACTGCTTGCCATCATGTTCTTCTGGGTTAAGGATTACAAAACGGTCGACCTGGTAAAATCAGTTCCCGCGGAAGGTAGTTTGCTCGAAGCAAGGATGAGCAAGCAAGACGTGCTAAAAGAGCTGTTCCGCAGCAAATCCCTTTTACTGAATAACCTGGCGTTCGCCTGCTGTACCTTTACGATCGTATCCCTGACCACATGGCTTCCCTCCTATTTTCAAAGGTTTGAAGGGATGACCATTGAACGCTCGGGATTGATGGCCAGCATCATTATGGTTCTGGCTATCATAGGCGGTCCGCTGGGCGGATTCATCACCGACCGCTTTCATAAAAAAAGACCGAATTCCCGCATGTTGGTACCTGCCATTACCTGCGCCGTAACGGCACTGCTGCTGTTCTCGGCTTTCTTAACACACGGCAGCCTTCAATATGGTTTGCTCCTCGGCATGGGATTGTTCATCATCATGTTTTCGCCGGGCGCCATAGCTGTTACTCAGGATGTCGTGCACCCCGGTCTCAGATCGACCTCCCTCAGCATCAATATTGTCTTTCAACACCTCCTCGGCAGCGCACTCGGGCCACTCGTAGTGGGCGCCCTGTCCGATACTTACGGACTGGACCGGGCGCTGCTGTTTCTTCCAGCTACGCTGCTGATGGCGGCCATACTCTTTTTTATTGGATCATTTTCCTACGAAAAAGATGCCGGCAGCGTGGAAAAATTGGCGATCGTCTTTGATGCCGGGTAGAAAGGCACTTAATACAACTGACGGTTAAACTGCGAAAAGGACTATTACTATGAATGGTAGAGAAAGGATGCTGACAGCCCTGTCGCTGGGCCAGCCGGACAGGGTGCCGGTCTGGGAGCTGGCCTTCAATGAAGAGTCTATTATCAATGTCGGAAAACAGCTGACGCCCGATGTGCCTCCGGTCAAGCTGGCCCACGAAATGACCCTGGAAGAAAAACTGGAACTTCTGGAGCTTCTATACAGGGTAATCCGTGAACTCGAACTGGACGGCCTGACTTCCATTCACCTCTTCGACCGCAAGGTTATTGACCGCGACCATATACAGGATGAATGGGGAAGGATATTCCACGTGGACCGCATAGGCGATGCCGTACCGGTCAAAGGACCCGTATCAGCACCCGGGGACCTGAAAAACCTGAAAATTGTTCATCCGCACGAGGATGAGTTCCTTATGCTGATGGCTTCTATCGGCAAACTGGGCAAGGCTATCACTCAGGTGCTTTTCGTCGTCGGCCCGTTCCGCGAAAGCTGGTCCATGATGGGCGGAATGGAGAACTTGTTATATTGCTACAAAGAGCACCCTCAATTCGTGAAAGACCTGGCCCGTATAGCTACCGACTACATACTGGAGATAATCGACCGGGGCGCTGACCTCGGAGCGGACGCCATCGCCATATCCAGCGACCTGGCATACAACCAGTCTACGCTGATGTCTCCCCTGCATTACGAGGAATATATATTTCCCTGCCACCAGGAAATAGTAAAGCACATACACCATCGCGGCATGAAGGCGATCAAACACTCCGACGGCGTCATGTGGCCGATCATGGAATACATGGTTGAAGCCGGCTTTGACGGCATTCATCCCATCCAGCCTCAGTGTATGGATATCGGCGAGGTCAAGGCAAAATACGGAAAACGCATTTGCGTCATGGGTAACATCGACTGCACACACCTGCTGCCTTACGGCACGGAGGAAGAGGTCGAAAAAGCGGTCAAACAAACTATTGCCGTAGCCGCACCCAATGGAGGCTACATCCTCAGTTCCTCCAATACAATCCACCCGTCCTGCAAAGGCGAGAATTTCGTCGCCATGGTCCGGGCGGCACATAAATATGGACTCTACCCCCATTGACAACATTTTTACAGATAGTGTAATATGTCATACAAGTTTATTACTTATGCTCATGTGCGCATAAGTATACGAGGGTAAAGGATGCGTGATCTACTCAAGATATTCAAGGCCCTGGCGGACGAAACTCGTTTACGGATCATGTACCTGCTGATGGAAAGGGAGGCCTGCGTGCTGGAAATCAAACAGGCCATGCGCATCAGCCAGACCCGCGCTTCGCGCAACCTGGGCATACTGCACGACGCCGGCCTGCTCAAGGCCCGCCGCGAGGGCCCGCTGGTCTTCTATTCACTTGATTTACGGCAGATCAAGAAAAGCTGCAACGGGCTCGATGCCATGGTCAAACAGGCATTCGAGATGGATGAGACATCGCTCAAGCACCGGGAAAGGTTGAAGAGGCCCATACCGCGCAGCTCGGACAGAGAATAAGGCAATAATACGGCCACTACGAATTGACTTTTTTCCGTATAAGTAGTGTAATATTTGAGGCCTGTTGACGGTCATTTTCTGAATGTACTGATATGACGGATTTCGAACCTAAGATCGTTGCATTTCTATGCAACTGGTGCTCCTATCGCGGGGCCGATCTGGCAGGCACCTCCAGAATCAAATGCGCCGCCAACGTCCGCGCCATCCGCGTGATGTGCAGCGGCCGCGTCGAGCCCGCCTTTGTGCTGCGCGCCTTCGAGCTGGGCGCCGACGGGGTCCTGGTGCTGGGCTGCCATCCCGGCGACTGCCACTACTCCGAGGGCAACTACAAGGCTCTGCGCCGCATGGAACTGCTCAAGCGCACCCTCATCCAGCTCGGCATCGAGGAGGACAGGTTCCGCCTCGACTGGGTTTCCGCATCCGAGGGCGACCGCTTCTCGCATATTGTTAACGAGATAACCGAAAAGGTCAGGGCGCTGGGACCCTTCAAATCGAAGGAGGAAGCGCTTGCCTAAGCTGAAGGTAGCGCTCTACTGGGCCGCCTCCTGCGGCGGCTGCGAGATAGCCACTCTGGCCATCGGCGACAAGATCCTCAAGGTGGCCGAGGCAGCCGATATCGTCTTCTGGCCGGTCGCCATCGACGCCAAATATAAGGATGTAGATAGTCTGCCGGACGGCAGCATCGACGCCTGCCTGTTCAACGGCGCCATCCGCAACTCGGAAAACGAGCACCTGGCCAAGCTGCTGCGGCAGAAATCGAAGATCATGATCGCCTACGGCTCCTGCGCCTACGAGGGCTGCATACCGGGTCTGGCCAATTTCTTCGACGCTAAATCAATACTGGAAAACACCTATATCGATACGGTATCCAGCGACAACCCCGGCAAGGTCATCCCTCAAACGAAGGTGACCGTCCCCGAGGGCGAGCTGGATATCCCGGAGTTCTATAACACGGTCAAGACGCTGGCGCAGACCGTAGAAGTGGACTATTTCGTGCCCGGCTGCCCGCCCGAGGAGAGCACCACCTGGATGGCGCTGGAGGCGCTGGTCAGCGGCAAACTCCCTCCCAAAGGCGCAGTGATCGCTCCGGCGGCTACCGCAGTCTGCAACGATTGCCCCCGCATTAAGAACGAGAAGAAGATCAAGGCCTTCCACAGGCCCTATGAGATAATCCCCGAGCCGGACAAGTGCCT
>JBAZLT010000036.1:0-9532 GCA_041650115.1 Dehalococcoidia bacterium
CAAACAGGAAGCCTATAGTTTTCGATTCGCCCTGCGAAGGCGCCACAGGCTCTACCTGTTCCGCAGGGGGTGGTATGCGAGGGCCGAAGAACATGAAGAATTGAGGTTGGGGTCCGGGGGGGCCGCCCGTCTCGGGGCCGTGGCGATCGAGAGCAGATGTCAATGTTGTGCTGGAGAAATTCTCGAGATTCAGATGTTCGTCGGGCGTTTCCGATGATGAATCTGCAATTATCTTGCCGTCCGCATCGGCAAGTATGATGCGGTGGCGGAACTGTTCGCCGATTTGTGCGACCAGCGGCTGTACACCTTTCCAGTTGTTGTTTATCAGATAATATTCAGTGACCTGGAATTGTATGCGGTCTATGACCATCCGCTCGACGCGATAACTGAGTTGTTGGATCTGCTCGACTGTAGCCCGCCATGTCATAAAGAATACCGCGCCCACGGTCAACAGGATGACACAGGTGAAAGCAACCAGCAGGCGGAATTGCAGGCTGTTTTTCACATCACGCCTCTGTTAATTTATATCCC
Source organism: Dehalococcoidia bacterium (assembly GCA_041650115.1). Lineage (GTDB taxonomy): Bacteria > Chloroflexota > Dehalococcoidia > GIF9 > UBA5629 > CAIMUM01. The sequence continues at coordinate 532 of JBAZLT010000036.1, forward strand.
GCGCCGTAAACTGTCTTGATATACCTGGGGTGTTTTGGATCGGGCTCGATTTTTCGCCGCAGGTTATGGATGTGGACGTCGATGGCTCGATCAAAACTCTCGAAGTCATACCCGAAAGCCTTGTCAATGATTTCCACACGGTCGAATACGCGGCCCGGTTCACGCAGGAAGGCGGCCAGTATTTTAAATTCAATCGATGTCAGGTTAAGTTTTTTATTGTTGAGAGTTGCTTCCCTCTTGGGGAAATTCAGATAGAAGCTGCCGTATTTTATCTCTGCCGGGCCCCGTTCCGCCGGCAGCCTCCTGAAGACTGCGCGCACCCTGGCGGCCAGTTCTCCCGGGCTGAACGGTTTGGTCACATAGTCATCAGCGCCTGTATCCAGTCCGGTCATCTTGTCCTCGTCTCGTGTTCTGGCAGTCAGCATGATGATGGGCACGTCTGATTCCGCTCTCAGTGTGCGGCATATCTCCACTCCGTCGATGCCCGGCAGCATTACATCCAGCACAACGAGATGTGGCAGATGCTCCCTGAATATCCGCAGTGCCTCAGGGCCGTCATAAGCGGTCAGCACCGAATGGCCGTCCCGCTCCAGGTACATCTTGACCAGTGACACCGTCTTGGCGTCGTCGTCAACGACGAGAATTTTTCTGCTGCTCATTTATAGTTTTACCTGCTGATAATATAGACCAAGTATTTATAGTTATGCCAGTCTATAGAAAATTAGCAAAAGAATGTTTACCAAATATTAAGACATGATACTAAGGTGAACAAGCTGTAAGGGGATACCCGGGCCGGCGAGAAGCTGGAGCCCTACTCCAGCGGTGTGAGAGTCAGCAGCCGTCTTGTGATTTCCGGGTATTTGGCGATGAAGTGCAGCTCGTCCTCGGTCAGAGGAATCTGCGCCTCGACATTGGCAAAGCGCACGAGCTCGAGTATCTTGCGGGCCTCACTGGCATTGGCGAACGAAACCTCCATCTTGCCCATGATGTGGCTGAAGCCGGAGATGCCTGTATATTCGCCTGAGCAGATCATGCGGCCGGTCTCAACCAGTTCGGGCTCACCCCTGCCGAGCTCCTCAAAGTTGTAAAGCTCGTAGTTCTCCGGGTCCTTGAGCACGCCGTCGGCGTGGATCCCTGAGGCGTGGGCGAATGCATTTTGCCCCACGCCGGGCTGGTTGAGCGGTATCGGCACACCGAAGGCCAGGCTGGCATACTTGGCCAGTTTAAAGGCGCGGTCGAGCTTGATCGGCCTGCCGAGCTTATATTTATTGGCGAAACCCCTGGACTTGAGCAGGGCCAGGACGCAGGAAAGCAGGTCCGCATTGCCGGCGCGCTCGCCTATGCCGTTGACAGTGGTGTTGATGTAAGCATCCTGTCCGGCGTCCACGGCCGCCTTAGCCCCGGAGATGGAGTTGGCTACCGCCATGCCAAGGTCGCCGTGACAGTGAATCTCTATGGGTATGGACGCTTCATCGGCGATCTTCGTTATGCTGTCGTAGATCGAAAACGGATCATCGTAGCCCAGCGTGTCGCAGTAGCGGAACCTGTCTCCTCCCGCTGCTTTGGCCTCTCTGGCAAACTCCACCAGAAAGTCAATGTCCGTGCGGGATGCGTCCTCGGCGTTGACTCCGATCGCCTTCACGCCCAGCTTGCCGGCCATCTCAACTGCGTTAACCATCTGCTCCAGCACGTCCACGCGGGATTTACGGCCCTTGAATTTACCCTGTATCATCTGCTGAGAGGTCGAGATGGACAGATTCAGGTACTCGATCCCAGGCACCATCTCGAATGTCCTCTCGACATCATCCACGGTAGCCCTGATCCACCCGCTTAGACGAATTGGCTTGAGGACCCCCAGTGCGGCCAGTTCGAGATTGGCGCGCAGGTAGTTGGTCTCATGTTTGGTCGTCGGGAATCCGAACTCAGACTGGAAGACGCCGAAATCGTTGAGGTACAGGTTGATCATGGTCTTCTGAAGCTTGGACAGGCTGAGCCTGGCCGTCTGTACGCCGTCCCTGTTGGTCACATCAATAAAAAATATCTTTCCCATTATCGGGTTTCCTGCGGTTATAAGTTTTACTATTATATCATCGCCTGTTCGTGTCCGGTAATCTTTACCGCAATGCCTTTAATCAAAAGGCCCGGCGCAGGCTGCCTGCGCCGGGCCGGGATGCTTTAGGAAATGCAACTCAACGACGGCTGGCCAGCAGGATGATGACGATGATGATAACGATAACGAAGCCGCCGATGATGAGCCAGACAAAGATGGGTACACCGGGAACAGGAGCCGGCCCGCTTCCCGGCGTAACAAAAGAGCTCATCGATCCGTTCACAGACCTCCCGCCGCCGGTCGGGTTGAGCGCCACGGCGCGGTAGTAGTATGTTCTAGCCTGCGCCAGGCCTGTGACGACCGAGCTGAAAGATTCGCTCTTATCCAGCATCTGTATATTGGTGGTATTGCCAAAATCCGGTGTGGTACCGTATTCAAACCATACCTGGGCGGTGGACGTGCTTCCGATATCCTGCAGGTAACCGTTCAGAATGGCGCTTGAAGTCGTTATGGATGTGGCCGGGTAGGTGGCCACGGCCAGGGAGGAGTTTGATATCGTGCTGAATATCTCGGTTGAGCCGTAGGTCTTAAGATTGTCGGGTGTCTGGGCTACCGACTGGAAGTAGTAGGTTGTGCCCGGCGCCAGCCCCATCACCTGGTAAGATACTGTACCCGGTGAGGTCACGGTCTGTGCCGCGGAGACATTGCCGAATTCCACGCTCTTGCCGAAATTAAAATATACCAGCACCGAACGCTGCCCTCCCAGTGAATTGATATACGCGTTCAGCGTGGCGCTGGTGGTGCTGATGCTGGTGGCTGTGCCGGTCGTTATTGAGACAGGTGAGGCAGCTGTGGTCTGGAATGTGCTGTACTGACCGTATACGTTATATCCGTTGGAGAATGCGGCCGCCCGGTAATAGTAGGTCATGCCCGGCTGCAAACCGGCAACGCCGCTGTTGAAGCTGCCCGGTATGTTGAGCGCCTGGTGGGGAGTTGAACGGCCGAAGGTGGTATCGGTCCCGTATTCAAACCAGACGTATGCGGTGCTGCTCATCCCCAATGTGGTCAGGTAGCCGTTAAGCACGGCGGACTGCGCGGTGATATTGGTTGCGGCGCTCGTGCTGATCTTTACTCCGGGCGAAGCCGGAGTGGTAAATATGCTGTCGAATCCATGTACGGTCGTGCCTCCTGCAGCAGTGGGCACCGCCAGCGCACGATAATGATAAATAGTGCCGGGATTAAGACCCTGGACGGCGAAATTGAACGTGCCGGGCGAATACACTGTTTGCATGGTGGTGGTCTGACCGTAGGCGGTAGTCGGACCCCACTCGAACCAGACGTAAGCGTTGCGGTATCCACCCAGCGATTCGAGATAGCCCACCAGTGTGGCGGATGTGCTGGTCACACTGGATACCGAGCCTGTACTGACCGCCAGAGCGGCTGCGCCAGGTGTGCTGAAATTCAGGGCGTTGCCATAAACCGCCGATACTCCCACCAGATCGGGTTTGGCGACGGCGCGGAAATAGTACATGCTATTGGCGCTGAGCCCGGATATCTGCATGCTGAAGGGGCCCGGTCCATAAACGGTCTGCTGGACTGTGGTATTGCCGTAACCGGTCGAACTGCCCCACTGGAACCATACGGTAACACTATCGTAGGGGCCCATGCTCGACAAATACCCGCGCAACACCGCCGAGCCGGACGTGATATCGGAGGCTGATGAAGTTGATACCTCTATCGGAGCTTGCGGCACCGAGTGCTGCGTGGTGAAACTTACGTACGAGCCCCGGCTCACCTGCCCTCCCAAAAGGGTTGCCATGGCCACTGCCCTGTACCTGTAGGATGTACCCGGCTCAAGCTGTCCCAGGTAACCGGTGAAGAACCCGGGGGCGCTCATTGACTGGTGCGAGATCTCGGCGCCATCTTCAGTCTCAAACCATACATCTACGACGCTGTAAGGCCCCATTGACTGTAAATACCCGTTGAGATTAGCTGACGTGCCCGTTATGCTGGTGGCTCCCTGAGTCGTGACCAGCAGCGGTGCCGTGGGGGTGACGACTCCGCCTCCGCCGATCACCTCCTCTTCATCGGGTATCACACCCTGCGCCAGGGACGGCGCAGCAGTCAGCGCTACAAGTGCCAGAGCGATGATTGTAACAACAATTCTGTATATCATAATCAACCCCTTCCTTACGTTCGCGACAATGTTACCCTACAGGTATCTGTGTGTCAATAACTATTTCGTACTATCGACTGAGGTAATTACGCGGCGATGATAATTTACTTGCCGGTGAACCGGTGCTACAATTCCGTGATAAAACCCGAGCGTACGGGTATATAATTAATCGGTTAAGGAATTGCGATGAATAAGAGAATATTCTCCCGAAAAGCAACTTCATACGGCCTGATGTCGCTTTTGATAGTGCTGCTGATATTATCATTTGCGGCCTGCCAGTCGAACAGCGAGGGATACAGCAGCAACAAGGAGGCCATTGCCTTCAATGAAACGGGAATCGACCTGTATAACAAGGGGTCGTTCGATAAGGCATTGCTTAATTTCGATCGTGCGCTGGAGAAGGATCCATCCAATCCGGCTGTACACTTCAATAAAGCACAGACACTGGATGCCATGAAGAACTTCGAGAGTGCTGTTGCCAGCTATGACCGGGCTATTGAATTGGATACTAATTTCGCAGATGCCTGGAATTACAGGGGTATCTCATACTTAAATTTGAATAAGTATGATAAAGCCCTGGAAAGTGTGGAGAAGGCCATTTCCCTCGATGCCGGCAATGCGGTCTACTGGGAAAGCAAGGGCCAGATATACCAGGTACAGAGCAAATTCCAGGAGGCCGTCCCCTGTTTCGCCAAGGCCGCCTCGCTGGATTCCGACAATGTTGACTATTGGGACAGGCTGACCTATGCCCAGATGAAGGCCCAGCTGTATGAAGACGTGCTGAGGTCGACCGATAAATCCATCTCGCTTGATTCCACCAGCTCGTTTCCCTGGGGCTACAAGGCCAAAGCGCTGCATGAACTGAAGCGGTATGACGAAGCGCTTGTAGCTTTTGACCGTGCGTTGGCGCTCGATGTCAATAACCCGGCATTGTGGTACAGCAAGGGCCTGACGCTTGAGACGCTCCAGCGCACCACCGAGGCTAAAAGATGTTACGACAAGGCGCGCTCTCTGGGTTACCAGTTTTAGCATCGCTTTTGCAGCGTACCTGCCGTCACACACACGATTAACAATTCGCGGGGAGGCTACATGAATAATAACGGCGCTGCCGGGCGGCGCGGAAATGACGAAAAACATCTTTCTCCCGCTGTATCTAATCATGATGATAACGGGGGCAAGAAAAAGATAGAGATTGAGATCAGGGAGATGTGCGTCGACGACATCCCTGATGTCTTTCACCTGGGAGAGCAGGTCTTCACAGCCGACAAAACACCCACCCTCTATCGCACCTGGGATGAGTTCGAGGTTATCTCCATGTTCAACGAGGATACCGAGTACTGCCTGGTGGCGGCGCTGGAGGGGCAGATCGTGGGCTTTGCCCTGGGCAATGTGGTTACCAAGAAGAAGTCGGCCTGGAAATACGGTTACCTTGTCTGGCTGGTGGTCTCTCCGGAGTATCAGAGGATGGGAGTGGCCAGCCGGCTTTTCAATAAGTTCGAGGATAAAATGATCGAGGCCGGAGTGCGTATTTTCATGATCGATACGGAGGCCGATAACCTGCCCGCGCTGCATTTCTTCCGCGCCAAGGGTTTCGGCAATCCGCAGCAGCATATCTATATGACGTATAATCCGGCGGCGACCGAGCAGCAGAAAGAAAAGGAGAAAGAGAAGAAACGAAGCCTCAGGGGAAAAAGGAATGGCACCGAGCACAGGCGCAGCGGCTGAAATAAAGCCGGTCCGGCTGAAAAAGCTCCTTCAGGACATGGTGGACATTTACAGTCCGTCAGGTAAAGAAGAGGAGATACTGTTGTTCTGCGAGGAGTACCTCAGGTCTGCCGGGCTGAATATTAAAAAACAGCAGGTGGATGAGAACCGCTACAACATAGTGGTACTGCCGCCCAAGACCGACGAAGTCGACCTTTGTTTCGTGGGTCATCTGGACACCGTGACGGCGCACGACCTGGATGATTTCGGGTTCTACGAGGAAGACGACAAGGCCTGCGGCCTGGGAAGTTCGGACATGAAGGCAGGGTGTGCCGCCATGATCGAGGCTTTCACAGTGCTGGCGGAAAAAAAAGGCCGGTTCCCCTCTGTGGGTATGGCTCTGGTGGTAGGGGAGGAGGAGGAGAGCGACGGCGCCAAGACCCTGGTGCGCGAATACCGTTTCCCCTGGGCGGTGGTGGCCGAGCCGACCAACATGATTCCCTGTCTGGGGCATTATGGATATCTGGAAGTCCTCCTGCGCACGCGCGGCAAAAAGGCCCATTCCTCCATGCCCGAGCTGGGTCAGAACGCCATTGAGAACATGCTCAAGCTGCTGCTGCAGGTAACGGAGTACACGACATCGGTTTCCAGCGGGCTGGTCTACAATATCAGGCAGCTTTCAGGCTTCCCCGGCGGGTTCGTGGTGCCGGATACGTGCGAGGCCTGGCTGGACCTGCATTTGCCTCCCGATTCACGCATGGATGTACTCAAAGCCGACCTCGAACATATTGTGGAAGATGCGGGCACTGTTATACCATCGCTGGATGCCTATATCAGGTTCGAGAATACGCAGTCGGGCTACCGCATTTCGCAGGACCGGCCGCTGGTGCGCAGGCTGCGCGCGGTCTGCAAGGAAATGAAGGTGCCCTGGGAGGCGCAGGATTTCCGCAGCCATTCGGACGGCAATGTCCTCTGGGGGTCCGGTGTCGATCCAATCATACTGGGTCCCGGCCGGCTTGAGACGGCACATACACCCGAGGAATCCGTTGTCTTCAATCAGGTGGTGCAGGCGGCACAACTGTATTTGAATTTCGCACTTGCGATCTAACCGGTAGCTGTAACATCGGTCAAGTAGAGCGCGCCGGCCACCTTAAGCAGCGTCTCACGGCCCTTTATCTCGTGAGGAAAGAGGGGCACCCGGGATAGTTGAAACCTACCGTATTTGTTGTGTATCTGCTTCAGGTAGGCCTGCTGCTGGCCGGCCTTGAGTCGTAAGAAATCTGAGTCGGGCGCCTCGATTACGTTGTTGATAATCAGCCGTTTTACCCTGAGCTCATATTTATCCAGTTCTGCCAGTATTTCATCCAGCTGATTGACCGCCAGAGCTTCCGGAATGGCAACTATATTGAATTCCACGCAGGTGCGCAAGAACGATACATCGTGTGCTGACAACTCCTCCCAGCGCCGGATTATATTCAGTATCGTCTCCCGGGTTCCTTCTCCTGCTTTGAGCTTTGTGTAGATGCGAGGCGCCAGCCGGAGGTGCCGCATCAACAGGGCGGGGGTCTGAAGCAGCGCCAGGGTTTGCCCCAGAGGGGCTGTGTCCCAGACGATGGCATCCCAACTCCCGACGCTTGAAAGCTCGCGGATGTAATCGACTATGAATTCCTCGGACAGTCCCGGCAGCACTGTAGCCATGAAATCCACGTATTCCGGGTAGCCAATATCCACAAACGAAGAGAACACCTGATAAACGTCGCGGCCGAACTTTTTCTCCCACATCTGTCTGGCCTGGGCAGCGCCGATCTCCAGGAAATAAAGGCCGTCTGCAGCCCTGACCGGGACGTCTGACGGCGTCATTTGAAAAATGTGCGAGAGCGAGGGCGTGGCATCGGTTGACAGTACGAGGGTCTTACATCCGTGCGTAGCAGAATGAAGGGCTGTAGCGGCCGCGCAGGTGGTCTTTCCCACCCCGCCCTTTCCCGCGAAAGCTATAATCGGCAGCTGTTTCTGTGAGGGCATGCGGCTATTCTAAATAAACCGGCTGGAAAATATAAGATGTCGTTGCTTACGGGGAAGTTAGCACGTCCACCGGCAGGTCCTTGACATCCTGATGGAGCAGCAGGAAGCGGACCAGCGAGTAGTCGGCCCTCGTCACCGGATCGTGTATTATGAACTCTCCATAGTCGGGCGCCATGCCCACCACCTGGCGGTAGCAATTGACCATTTTCTCCAGGGATAGCACGTCTCCTTTTTCAAGGTAGTTCCTCAGGTGGTGCATTCCCATATAGTGCCAGGGAGGAAAGACAGTGCAATTGATTTTAATTGCCGTGTTGAATACCTGGAATGCCTCCGCCGTCTTCCCCAGGTTGAAAAGGCAGACGCCCTTGTTGGTCAGCGCCATGACGTTATCCGGTTCCTTCTCCAGCGCCTTGTTGAAGCAGCCAACGGCCTCGGCGTCTTCCTCAAGCTTGAAATGACACAGGCCCTTTTTGAAAATATCTTCGAAATTCACGTCTTGGGAGTGCCTGCTCATCAACTCCACAGAGCACTCCAGCGCTTCGAGGAACTCCTCGTGATCGAAATGTTCGTCCACTCGGCGTCGCAGTTCCTCAATTGTCATGTCGGTCTCCTCGGGATGGCCATGTTTAACGATATCACATTATTTCGATGTCACCAAATGATGCTCGGGTGTAAAATAAAGTGCATATGCAGCAGGTATTACCCGGAGTTTTCCAGTTGAGCCGCTGGTGGGACCAGGCCGACCTTGGCTCCAATGTATACTTGATCGATGCTGATGGCGAACTTGCCCTGATCGATACGGGATTCAGAGGCAGGGAGCAACTTATCATTGAAAGAGTACGAAGGCTGGGGTATTCGGCTTCCAGTATCTCTTCCATCATAATCACGCATCATCACACCGACCATACAGGCGGGCTGGCCGGGTTGGTGGAGATCACAGGCGCCAGGGTTGTGGCCCATACAGCGGACGCGCCTTATATTGACGGAAGGCTGCCACAGCCGGGACCATCGCACCCCTCATGGCTCAGCCGCGCAGCGAGTCCCGTTCT
>JBAZLT010000037.1:0-9484 GCA_041650115.1 Dehalococcoidia bacterium
GGAGTACTACGAGGGCCGCTGGTTTGTTTCATCGGATGATGCCTGCTCGGATGTTGTCCATCTGGGAGACAGGGCGATTGCCTTCGGCACGAATATATTGATCTCATTGCACGGCTTCACTGCGGCGGTACTGGGCATAGAGATATGTGAAGATATGTGGGTGCCGCTTGCGCCGCACGAGTACCAGGCGCTGGCCGGGGCAACACTGCTGCTGAATGTATCAGCCAGCAACGAAGTGCTGGCCAAAGCCGAGTGGCGACGTTCTATGGTAACCTCCGAATCAGGAAGGTGTGCAGCGGCCTGTTGCTACGTTTCCGCCGGTATGGGTGAATCATCAAACGACGTCGTCTTCGGCGGCCACACCCTGTTGGCCGAAAACGGCATCCTGCTGGCGGAGTCACGCATTTTCAAGCAGAAATCGGGGCTTACGATCTGCGACCTTGATATGGACCGGCTGGTCCACGACCGAATGGCAATGACGAGTTACCGCCAATCACCGGGGCATATTAAGCCCTTTCGCATCATCGAAGCCAGTGTAGCAGACGTACCGGCAACCTCGCTGGTGAGGCAGATAGATCCTCACCCCTTCGTGCCCAAGGATTCAAAAAAACGTGCGCAGCGATGCCGGGACATCTTTGATATGCAGGTGGCTGCGCTGGCTAAAAAGCTTTCCGGCGCCAAACTCGACCATATTGTGCTGGGTGTATCCGGGGGACTCGATTCCACGCTGGCGCTTCTGGTGGCTGTGCGCACCATGAACTACCTCAAACTGCCCGTTAAAAACATCACAGCTTGCACCCTGCCCGGCTTCGGCACAACGCGCAGGACACGAGACAACGCCACTGATTTATGTAAAGCTCTTGGCGTAAGCTTCGAGCGTGTCGATATCTCGCGCACTTGCAAATCGCACATGGATGATCTCGGGCATGACGGCACTGAAGATGTTGTCTTCGAGAATATACAGGCGCGATACCGCACCGAGTTCCTCTTCAACAAAGCCAATGGGCTCAAGGCCATACTGCTGGGCACCGGCGACCTCACCGAGGTGGCCCTGGGATGGAGTACCTTCTCGGGCGATCACATGTCGCATTACGATATCAACGTTTCCGTGCCCAAAACGCTGGTACGCTACCTCATACGCTGGGTAGCAGACGAGGATCTGGCCGGTTCACCAGCGCAGAAGATACTGAATGACGTGCTGGATACGCCCATATCACCCGAGCTTCAAAGACCCGTCAGGGGCCAGATCGCGCAGAGGAGCGAGGAGGTCATCGGCCCCGTGGAACTGGCCGACTTTTATCTGTATCCTTTCGTCCGCTTCGGAACACGTCCGGGCAAAATATTGTTTTTGGCCAATGAAGCTAGGAAACATCGGTTATTCGACGGCCGCTATTCGCTGGAGGACCTCAATAAATGGCTTTCCGTTTTCATCAGTCGCTTTTTTGCCAACCAGTTCAAGCGGACCTGCATGCCGGAGGGCCCCAAAGTTGGTTCTGTCAGCCTGTCGCCCAGAGGTGACTGGAGGATGCCCTCGGACGCGGACCCGGCCCTGTGGCTGGAAGACCTGGAGAAAATGTATTCCAGGTTGCGCAGTTAACCCGGCAACCGCCCGCGGTATATGATCCCTAACTGATACGCCTGAACTTATCTTTGGGCGCGCCGCAGATAGGGCATTCGTCAGGAGCAGTTCCCACGCTTACATAACCGCATACGCTGCATACGTAATAATCGACGCCCTGCGGATCCATTATGCGATCCAGAGCCTTCTCGTACAGCTTGGCGTGCCCCTTCTCCACATCCCTGTGGTAGCCGAAAATGGTCGCCACCTGCGGGTCGCCCTCCTCGTTGGCTGTCTTTATGAATTGCGGATAAGCGTCGGTGGCGTAATTCTCGCGCTCGAAGGCCGCCTGCAGGTTCTCCTGCGTATCAGAGATCGCTCCCAGCAGCCTGAGGTGGTGGAAGGCATGTATGGCCTCTGACTCGGCAACTGCCCTGAACAGGCCACCTATAGCGGGAAAGCCCTCCTGCTCCGCTTTGATGGCAAAGGCCAGGTCCCTGATATTGGCTTTTGACTCGGCCTCGAAGCCCTCCTGCAGATTCTTAATGGTGGCCATGCCTTTGACCTTGGAGCTTTCGTGTTTCACGAATTTATCGGGACCGGCGCCGCAGATAGGGCAGCGCTCGGGTTTCTGTTCGGAAAACTCAAGGTGGCGGCAGTGCGTACATAACCACATGTCACTTCTCCTTACACTCAGTTTAACTCATAAATGCAACGATACCGCGGTGGATCATGCTCACAGCGATGGCTGCCAGCAGCAGCGCAAAGACCTTGGACAAAGCCAGCACTCCGCCATTGCCCAGCCACTTGACCAGCCTGTTGGCCTGGGCAAAAAAGAGCCATGATATAAGCAGGTTAACTATGAAAGAAAATGTCACCATAGCGATGTGGTACTGGTCGGTCAGTATCAGCAGAGTTGTCAGAACAGCCGGGCCGACCACCAGTGGAGTGGCCAGCGGCACTATCGCTATAACGTCCTCCCCGGTCGTCGCCTGGGCTTCGAACATCTTTCCCACCACCAGCTCCTTGGCGCCCAGCAGGAATAGTATCAGCCCGCCCGCTATGAGAAAATCGTTCACAGTGATGCCAAGAAAAATGAAAATGCCCTTGCCCACGACTATAAAAACGAGGCCCAGTCCCAGCGCGGTGATCATCGCGTTACGTATCACGCTGCTTCTTCTCTTTTCCGCCATATCGTGTGTAAGCGACAGCAGAATCGGCACAGTGCTGATTGAGTCCATCGCCACGAACAGCGGAACAAAAGTCAGGCCGAACTCCCTGAGCAGGTTAAGCGCAGTGTCCATTTATTTAATCCTTTAAATAGGATACCCGGTTAACTTCGGCTCAGCAAGAAATCGGTTATGATTGCCCCTGACTTTCCTGCAGCCTCGTAGAAGAATCCGTGGCCGGCATTCTCGAGCACTACCGCACCGGCCCCGGGTATATGTGCCGCCAGGTTAAGCGAGTTCTGTGCAGGCACCAGCCGGTCGTCGGCGCCGGCAATGACCAGCGTGGGAGCATTTATCTCGGGCAACCTGTCCCATGCATCATGTGTTGCAATAGCATCACCCTGACGCTGCAATCCGTGCTGCGGCGCAGGGAACATCGAGGTGATTTTCACATATTCGTCCTCCACTTCCGGATGTGCCCTTCTAAAGGCTTCCGTGCAGGTGTAGGTCCACATCTCACTAGCCATCTCAGCAGGAGTAAGTCGTTTGCTCCGTTCTCCATCGAGCAGAAATGCCAGCACTTTGGCATCGGGATATATAGAGTTAACTCCACCGGGTATCGTGCATCCCAGCACCAGATGATCGACTTTATTCAAATAGTTCAGAGCCAGCTCCTGGGCCACCATGCCACCCATGGAAACGCCGAAAATATGTGCCTGCGCAACTCCAAGCGCGTTAAGCAGCGCCGCTGCATCTGCCGCCAGCATCTTCATGGTATACGTGATGTCCGGCTTGTCGCTTCGTCCCGAACCGCGGTTATCGAAGGCTAATACTCTGAAATGCCGCTCTAATACGGGCCGCATGCAGAACCAGTGCCCTGTGTGGTCGCCGTATCCATTAATGAGCAGCAGTGGCGGACCTTCCCCGCTGATCTCGTAATAGAGTTTGATATCGCCGGCTTTTATAAGCGGCATGCTGGAAGCCTCCCCCTCCGTTATATCTCAGCCCGCTCACAATCAATAAGCTGTGTATTACCCTTTGTTTTACAGCTTGATTCGAACCGGAAGTAAATCTGATTGATGACCTGAATCGGCATACAAGAGCATCCCGGCGCTTCAATTGACTTTGCTTTTGCGTTCACCGCTGATCCAGACGTCTCCATCACGGAAGAATTTATAGTTGTTGCGACCGTGTCCCTTGGCATAATACAGTGCAGCATCCGATTTTTTAATCAGCGTCTCCAGGTCGGTCGCATCTTCCGGGTAGATGGCGATACCGATGCTGGTAGAAATATATATCCAGTGACCGTCTATGCAAATGGGCTCTTTGAAAGACTCTATTATTTTCCTGGCTATGACGGTGGCGTCCTCCATGTGGTTCGTCTCCAGCATCATCAGTACAAATTCATCACCGCCGACCCGTGCCAGCGTATCGCTGGCGCGTATTATTCCCGTGATTTGCCCGCCGAACGCCTTCAGGACTTTATCACCCATGTCATGCCCGAGATTATCATTAATGGCTTTGAAGCGATCGATATCGAGCGACATCACGGCCAGCCTGTCCTGGTTGCGATGAGCCAGCGCTGAGGCTATATTGTAGCGGTCGACCAGCAATATCCTGTTTGGCAATCCCGTCAAGAAATCGTGGGTTGCCATCTCCTTCAGCTTCTGTGCCATCTTCTTGCGCTCTTCCAGTTCCTCGTTTAGTTCCTCCTGCTGCTCCTGCAGTTTATCCACCATCCGGTTAATGTTTGTTTCAAAAACCGTGAGTTCGTCATTCTCCCTCGTCGGCAGGTTGGTTGAAAGGTCCCCCGAAATGCTTATATTTTTTACGAAATTGCCAACGCGCTCCAAACGCGCTATGATCGTCCTGCCCACCACCACGTTAACAAGAAAAACGAATACCACAGCCAATCCGCACAGTGCGAGCATAAAATACAGCATCATCGCTTCACCCTGAGCGTAAATATCGCGCAGCATTTCTACACGGAACATCAGAGCAGGGACTCCGTATATATCCCTGGCCAATGCGTACCCTGCGATGGTTCCCCTGCTTTCCCTGCTGATAAATACCGGCGCTTCGCTCGACAGGGATGCGCGCGCAGTCTTGAAGGTCGCCGACATATCCGCATCATCGACCCTTGCAACAGTAAGCGGCAGGTGCACTGTATCGGAGAGGCCGTTTATCATGGCTTCATCGAAATAGCGGGCCATGACAAAGGTTCCCCTTATCGGACCTTCATCATTGCTGGTAAGAATAGGCTGGGCAGAGATCAACAGCGGCCCCTGAGGCACTAGAATAATGCCGGCCACATACTCCTCAACATCCTCGTGATATACAATAGCCTGACTCAGTACATGCTCTCTTAACGTGAACGGTATCTCAACCTCCTTCTCGGCTTCAAGGTCAAAGCCCTTCTCGTAAACCTGTTGGCCTTCCACGTTGATGATGAATATGTAATTGAGCCTGTTGTTTACGAAGGTTGAGTCGGGTAGATTGCTACGGATGTATGCTTCATGTTCGGAAGGATTCTGAACAAACGCGTAAGTATCATCCCAGGCAGCCCAATCAAGATTCAGCAGATTTAAACTGATGAGTTGATTATTGAAAGCGCTGGTCGTTCGTTCAACCATTTCGCGGGTATGCTGTTCTTCAATCCGTTGAAAGCTGCGCATGAAGAAGAACTGCGATACAGCAAAAACCAGGACCAGCATTAAGGCCGTTCCCCCAATGATCAGTAATAGTGTTTTTAAACGAAGCGACACAGTCTCTTATCCACTACCCTGCTGTAAAGTTATAAACCTGACCATGATTCATGGTAAATATGGTATGCCAATATACTTATACGAGTTTTCCTCACGTTAATTAGCCGGCTGCGCATAATTATACAATTTTCCAGGTGGCAAGGGTAATACTTAACGTTGTTATTGAAAAATCAGTGCATCTTCCCCGCGCATAAGCCCAATACATATTACACGTTTAAACCAGAAAATGGGAATAAACGAGAAGATTTGGTAGCGCATACCGGATTCGAACCGGTGATCTCTGCCTTGAGAGGGCAGCGTCCTAAACCCCTAGACGAATGCGCCCAATAAAATGGCTGGGGATCCAGGATTCGAACCTGGCCTCACGGATCCAGAGTCCGCTGTCCTACCGCTAGACTAATCCCCAGGATTTCAAAATTATAACATTGCCGCTTTATCTGAAGCAAACCTGCATGCCTCGTGTCTCAGCTACTTATCAGTCCCACCGATTTCAGCACGTTGCGCACCTCAGCCCTGGAAATGGGCATCATCAGTTCCTGGGTAAGAAAGCCGAAATCCTCCATCTCAAGCGCTTCCCGCGCGACCTTACCGGCCACCCGCTCGAGGTCTCCTGTCAATTTATACTGCTCCACGATATGTTCCTCATATTCCCTGCAAATCCGGACCGCATTCACCAGCACCTGGTGCGCGTCAGGACCGGTCACGGCAGAATAATGGTCAAAGCAGCAGATCTCCACGTCCAGTGGAAGCAGCCTGTTGATCGACTCCTTGAATAATGTGAAGTCGAACTGCGGCGAGGGGCGGGCCAGTTTGTCGATACCACCCAATGGACAGGGAACTGTATCACTGGGGAACAGCGCCTTCAAGGCCGGTATGTATACCGTTACATCGCCGGGTGAATGACCGGGTGTTTCTATGAACCTGGCTTCCAGACCGTCTCCAAGGTCGATCACCGTCGCATCATTTACTACCTGGTCGATTGTAATGCCGTCTATCTTAAGGTTCATTCGCTCATAGTCGTCCTGCAGCTTGTATAAATCGATCATCAGTTTATTGACCATCTCGGAATAGTTGATTACTTTCTCCTTGGAAAGCACCCTGACGGAAGCCTCGGTGCCGAGGACCTTCATACGCGGGAACTTCCTCTTCAGATACGGCACTGCCCCGAAATGATCGAAGTGCGGATGTGGTATCACCAGGTACTCTATCCTCTCTGTGTGGATACCAAACTCCTTAAACTGACTCTCAAGCTGCGGGGCTACCCAGCTCATGGCACCGCCCATGATCATGTACTTCCGCCCCTGCACCAGGTACATCAGGCTCTGCTTATTACCCAGCATATAGAGCCTGTCGCATATTTTGCCCGGCTGGCTTATGAACATTCTTTCATCTCCTCTCCGACAGTAAAATCCGACTCCATTTTAGGTCAGCAGCTTCGCCTAAATGGAAACAGATTTGACAGTGACTGCTACAATTAGTTATACCTGTTTAAGGTATAAGTATAAAATACTTGCTGGAGAATAGCATATCATGAAACTCACCTGGAAACCTGTTATGGCCGGCATACTGGATATCGTATCTGGTGCTATCGGCATGGTGGGCGGTGTGTATTTCGTCATACTGACTTCCTTATTCCGCAGCATGTACGAGATTCTGCACATCGATCCCGTCGTCATCGAGCAGGTTGAAATGATGGTGTCGAGGTTTTTCGCCATACCGTTTGTGCTGGTTTTTATCGGCATAGTAGCCATAATAGGAGGCGTTTACTCTCTCCAGCGCAGGATCTGGGTGCTGGCCCTGGCAGGGGCCATCTGCTCCTGCATCGTTTTCCCCATCTTCGGACTCCCCTCCATAATCATCACGGGGCTTGCCCAGGAGGAGTTCAACTGAAGTAGAACCGAGGGTAATAAAGTTGTCCTCTCTCAATAAACTGCAATCCTCCATCAAGATCAAATTCAGTAATCCGAGCATTCTCCAGCAGGCAGTTACACACACATCCTATATCAACGAGAATCCTGCAGCCGTCACGGGCGACAACCAGCGCATGGAATTTCTGGGCGACGCCCTGCTCAATCTTTTTGTCGCCGAGAAGCTATACTGCGCTTTTCCCGACCTGCCCGAGGGAAGACTGACGGAGATCCGTGTCTCTCTCGTCCGGCAGGAAAAACTGGCGGAAAAAGCTCTGAAGCTTAAACTCGGCGATTATCTACTGCTGGGCAAGGGCGAAGATGCTTCTGGAGGGAGAACAAAGCGCAATAACCTGGCCGATGCATATGAAGCGCTCACGGCGGCGGTCTTCCTCGACCAGGGCTTCGAATCAGCCAGAGACTTCGTTCTGACCGGCTTCACCGCCGATATAGAGGCTGTCAGGGAGGGCAGACACAGCCCCAACTATAAAGCACTGCTACAGGAACTCACACAATCAGAGTTCAGGTCGCTTCCCGAATACGAGATAATCGAGACGACCGGGCCTGACCACGACAAATTATTCTGTGTATCCGTCTCGCTGGGAGATGTACTGCTGGCTGTTGGATCGGGCAAGACCAAGAAAAATGCCGAGTCCGAGGCGGCCAGGGCCGCCTACGGCAAGCTGACCGCCGGGACGGGCGCAGACAGTTAGTCCGAGTATTTCAGCACTACCACTTCAAATTCGGTGGGCAGGTTATTGGATGTGATCTCAACCTCGCTTCCCTCAATCTTACTGACCTTGCTCTTGCCTTTTACAAAGTCATCAGCGCTCCACTGCAGGAACTGGCACCTGTCAGTCCTGTAATGCATGGGGATGGCTATACGCGGTTTGATATCTTCACATATTGTATTTGCGCCTTCGACGTCGATGGTGAACACAGAGCCCACCGGTACCAGCAATACATCCACCGTTCCTACGGATTTGAGCTGCTCCGCCGACAACCGGTGCCCCAGGTCGCCGAGATGGCATACTCTGACGCCATCCATCACGATACAAAATACGGTGTTGACACCCAGCTTTTTGCCTCCGGCATCATCGTGCGCAACGTTAATGCCCTTTATCCCGACGCCCTTAACCGCCCTGTCGGCGCTCCCTTTAATGATCTCGGGCTTGCCCGGCAGTGCATCTGTGAAGTTATGATCGGCATGCTCATGGCTGACGGTTACCACATCCACTTTCTCGTCAACCTGCTTGTAGGTCAGGTGGCTGTCTGATTTAAAGGGGTCCATCAATAGCTTCGTGCCATCGCCTGCCGTCAGCAGAAAACACGACTGCCCGAACCATTTTATCTTCATGCCCAACCTCCTATTTTTCAGCAAAAAACTCTATGAAACGTATCAGGGTCCTCACACCGAAACCTGTAGCTCCCTTAACCAGGACTCCCCTGGTCTTGTCCGTCATGAAAGGACCTGCTATATCGATATGCGCCCAGGCCGTCTCACCTGTAAATTCCTGCAGGAAAAGGGCCGCCGTGATAGCACCACCGTACCTGCCGCCCGAGTTCTTGATGTCGGCGATATCGCTCTTGTTCATCTCCCGGTATTCCTCGGGCAAAGGCAATTGCCATAACTTTTCACCACCGCTGTCAGCTGCTTTAACCAGCCTTCCTGCCAACCCGTTATCGTTGGAGAAAAGTCCGGCATACAAATCGCCCAACGCTACGTGGCAGGCGCCGGTCAGGGTAGCCAGGTCAACCACCGGGCTGAGCCCGTTCTTAACTGCATATGAGAGCGCGTCCGCCAGAATCAGCCTGCCTTCAGCATCGGTATTTACCACCTCGATCGTCTTGCCGTTGGACGCCTTCAGCACATCCCCGGGCTTCAAGGCCCTGCCGCCAGGAAGGTTCTCGGTGGCCGGTATTAGAGCGGTCACATTCGCAGGCAGCCTCATCGCAGCAATCGCGTCCATAGCCGCGATAACGGCCGCCCCGCCGGCCATATCGCCCTTCATATCCGACATAAATTCCTGCGGCTTGAGCGATATCCCTCCCGAATCGAAGGTCAGCCCCTTGCCCACCAGGCCG
>JBAZLT010000038.1:0-9365 GCA_041650115.1 Dehalococcoidia bacterium
TGCCCGGATATTCTGGACAAGATGTTCAGCGGATACTGGCGCAATTTCCTGGTCAAGTACCCCGAGATAAACCGCATGCAGAAAAAAATGCTGGCAGTCAGCTCCAAAGTCCATCGGGCGCGCAGCATGGACGAGGCTGATTGCGGGAAAGAATACCTGTGGAAAGCGCAATGCAACTGCCCCTACTGGCATGGGGTCTTCGGGGGAGTTTATCTGCCGGACATCAGGACGACTGCCTTCAGCAATTTAATTAGAGCGGAGAACTGCGCGGATGCAGTGTTGACCGAGGCCGATCAGCGATACCGCTGGGAACAAGTCGATTTCGACGGAGACGGCCGGGAAGAGATAATAGTCGAAGGGCGGGACCTCAATCTCTATATAAGTCCCGCAGAGGGAGGAAGCATATTTGAGTGGGACCTGCGCGAACATGCTTATAACGTGCTCAGCACCGTGTCGCGCAAACCCGAGGCTTACCATAGCGCACTGACAACGGGCGAAAATGCGCAGCGGGGATGTCGGGGCGACAGCGAGGTGCGCAGCATTCACGACGGGATAAAGATAAAGGACAGCGATGTGGCGGACTGGCTGATCTATGATGAAGTGCCGCGCTCCAGCCTGATCGACCGCTTTCTGGCCCCGCAGGTTGGTATGATAGATTATCGAAAGAGCCGGTTTGAAGACAGAGGGGATTTCGCCGGGCAGAATTATTGCGGCAGCGTTGTGCCGGGCAACGACGAACTGAGGATCGAACTTGAGCGCGAGGGCATGCTCAATTCATCGCCGGGCCCGTGCAACCTGACGCTGCGTAAGAGCATCACGCTCGACCGTAATGACGGCAGCCTCAGGATAGGCTATAACTTTATCAATACGGACGATGCCCCGGTAGATACCATTTTCGCGGGCGAATGGAATATCAACCTGCTGGGGGGCGGGCACAACGAGGCGGCTTATTATCGTGTTGACGGCAGAGATATTGGAGATACCCATCTCGATTCCAGCGGTGAAATCACGGATGTGGGCCGGCTTATTTTAGGAAACAGCTACCTGGGATTTGAACTCGAGCTGGAGATCGAGCGGCCTTTGACCGTCTGGCGTTATCCGGTGGTGAGCATATCCAACTCCGAAGCCGGACTGGAGAAGGTCTACCAGTGCAGTTGCCTGGTAATGCTGCTGCCCCTGTCCCTGAAGCCGGGCCAGGCGGCCCCATTCAACTATATATGGCGGGTGATCAAATGACGGCCAGGGAAACAGCGCACACACCGCTGCGCAAGCAGTACCTGCGCATCAAGCAGAAATACCCCGGCGCCATCGTATTTTTCCGGCTGGGGGATTTCTATGAAACCTTCGACGAGGATGCCAGGATTACCTCCCGTGAGCTTGAGATCGTGCTCACCTCCCGGGAGATGGGCAAGGGCGTCAAGGTGCCGCTGGCGGGAATACCTTATCATGCCCTTGAGAACTACCTGGCGCGGCTGATAAGCCGCGGCTATAAAGTGGCCATCTGCGAGCAATTGACTCCCCCGGGCAGGGGGCTGGTGGAGAGAGACGTGATCAGGGTGGTTACACCCGGCACGCTGATTGAGCCCGGCCTGCTGGCAGAGAAAAGCAATAATTATCTTGTGAGTCTGCTGATATATAAGGACCAGGCCGGGATCGCGTTTGCAGATATTACCACCGGCGAGTTTGCTGTCACCCAGATGGACCGCGACCGTGCTGCCGCCGAGCTGGCCAGGTTGAATCCGGCCGAGCTTATCGTTCCAAACTCATGCGGATATGTTGAAGCAGGCGCTGCCCGCAACATGACCGAGGTGGAAGCCTATTTCTTTGAGCGCGAGACGGCGGCCCGATCGTTGCTGGAGCTTTTCTCAACCTCATCGCTGGAAGGTTACGGCTGCGAGCAGCTGCCGCTGGCGGTGGGCGCGGCCGGGGCGATCGTTGCCTATCTGAGGGAGAATCAGAAAGCGGCTCTGGGATTGCTCACACACCTCTCCACCTATTCCACCGCATCCTTCATGACGCTGGATATGCAGACCATACGCAATCTTGAGTTGTACAGCAGCCTGCGCTGGGGGGCGGCGCAGGGATCTCTCCTGTCGGTTGTCGATATGACCAAAACATCCATGGGGGGACGCCTGCTGAAAAAATACATCGGCCAGCCGTTGCTTGATCTGAGTGCCCTGGACCTGCGTCAGAAGTCTGTTGAATGGTTCTGCCAGGGCGCCATACTGAGAGGTACGGTCATCTCCCTTTTATCCGATATGCCCGATATAGAACGAATTATCAACAGGATTCGCAGCGGCAGCGCGCTTCCCAGGGAGCTGGTGGCTCTCAAGTCCGGCCTGGATAAACTGGCTGCGATACAGGCATTGCTGGAGGAGAGCAACTGCCCTTCCCACATCTGCGAGGGCCTTAAGCCCTGTCCGGACATAATAGAGCTGGTGACCAATGCCATCGCCGATAACCCGGCCTCGAACTTCGATCACGGGGGCGTCATCCGCAAGGGTTTTTCAGATGAGCTCGACAGGGTCAGGGCCATGGCCACCGATGCGCGGCAGTATCTGGCCGGTCTGGAGAAGGAGGAAAAGGAGCGGACGGGGATAAAGTCACTCAAACTGGGCTACAACCGTGTTTTCGGATATTACATTGAGGTGTCTCAATCAAACCTGGGATCTGTGCCCTCCGACTATATACGCAAACAGACGCTGGCCAACGGAGAGCGATTTTACACTCCGCAGCTCAAGGAATATGAGTCTCTCATACTCAATGCGCAGGAGAGGATGGTCGAGCTGGAGAAGTCTCTTTTCAGCCAGGTGTGCGCCCAGATCGCCGACCGCGGAGAGAGGATACTTGAATCGGGCAGCGCGCTGGCGAGGGTGGATGTTTACTCCAGCCTGGCAGAGCTGGCGGTGCGCAATAAATACGTGAAACCGCAGCTGAATGAGGGGGATTCCATCGCGATCAGGGGTGGCCGGCATCCGGTTGTGGAGAGAGCGCTGGGCAGCGGTGAATTCATAGCCAACGACACCACGCTTTCCAGCGGAGATAACCAGTTGATCGTACTGACGGGTCCCAACATGGCGGGCAAGTCAACCTATCTTAAACAGGTAGCGCTGATCGTTTTGATGGCGCAGACAGGGAGCTATGTGCCGGCCGATGAAGCCGTAATCGGACTGGTCGACCGCATCTTCACACGCATCGGGGCGCAGGAGGATATAGCTGCCGGGCAATCAACATTCATGGTGGAAATGATCGAGGCGGCCAATATTTTAAATAACGCCACCACCAGGTCTTTGCTGATACTGGACGAGGTTGGACGCGGCACCAGCACTTACGACGGGCTTTCCATCGCCTGGGCCACCATCGAATATATACACAACAACGCCAGGCTGCGAGCCAGGACACTGTTTGCGACACACTATCACGAGCTGGTGGAACTGGCCGCCAGCCTGCCGCGGGTGAAAAACTATAATATGGCTGTAACCGAGGAGGGCGGGAAGGTCGTCTTCCTGCGCAAGGTAGTTCCCGGCGGCGCGGACCGCAGCTACGGCATTCACGTAGCCCAGCTTGCCGGATTGCCCAAAGCGGTGATACGGCGTGCAGAGCAGATATTGCAGCGGTTGGAGGAGGAGCAGGCCTCGCGCAGGGACGGTGGAGGCAGGGAGGCGGAGGGAGCTCAGGCTCTACAGTTGTCCATATTCGGGCAGTCCTCTGAGATCGAGAGTGAGTTGGAAAACCTCGACATAGATTCCATGTCCCCTATCGAGGCCATTAACAAGCTGTATGAGCTAAAGAAGAAAGCTGAGCGCGATAAATAGCTTCACCTGAGGGACGAGCATATCATACGGACGGAAAATAGCGGTATCTGTAGAAAAGTGCTATAGTCTTAACCTCATGAAAGAGAAAATAGAAGAGCTCAAACAGGGAACGGTCACTTCACCGCAGGGTTTCCTGGCGGGCGCCGTAGAGGCGGCCATTAAGTATAAGGGACGCCTCGACCTGGGGCTGCTTTATTCAGAGGCGCCCGCGGTCTCCGCGGCGGTTTTCACCCGCAGCACAGTGAAGGCTGCGCCCATTATTCTCAGTATGAAGAACAATGAAAAAGGCAGGGCGCGCGCCGTGGTGGTCAACTCCGGCTGTGCCAATGCGTGCACAGGCGACGGGGGATTGCGCGATGCGAAGGATATGGCCGGTCTGGCTGCGAAAAAACTCGGTATCAAGTCGGACCAGGTCCTGGTGGCCAGCACGGGCGTTATCGGCACCGTTATGCCTATGGACAGGGTTCAGAACAGCATTGGTAAAATTAAACTGCTCAAGGACGGAGGCCATAAACTGGCCAGAGCCATTATGACCACGGACACGCGTCCCAAGGAGATCGCCGTCAGGGTGATGGAGCAGAATGGTCATTACACCATTGGCGGTATAGCCAAGGGCGCGGGCATGATCCACCCGGACATGGCCACTCTGCTGAGTTTCCTGACTACCGATGCAAGGATCGACAGCGTATTTCTATCCAAAGCGTTGAAGGCCGCCGTCGACGACAGCTTCAACATGATTACCGTGGATGGTGATACCAGCACCAATGATATGGTATCGATCATAGCCAACGGCAAGGCGGATAATGATCTTATCACGGCCGAGAACGGTGGAATGTTCAAAGAAGCCCTGGCCAGGGTATGCCGTTACCTTGCCTGCAGCATTGCCGCCGACGGCGAGGGCGCGACCAGACTGGTCGAGGTATGTGTTGAGGGCGCCAAAAACAGGTCTCAGGCGAGGAAGGCGGCGAGGCTGATCACCGCTTCTGCGCTGGTTAAATCCGCCATACACGGCAACGATCCTAACTGGGGCCGCGTTGTAGCCGTCCTGGGGCGCAGCGGCGCCGATATGGACGAGAGGGCGCTGGATGTCTACCTGCAGGGCCAACAAGTTATGCGCTCGGGCAACCCGCTGCCCTTCGAGAAGAATAAACTCAGCCACCGCATGAAATCCGACGAAGTTACGATCAAAGTATGCCTGAATATCGGAACGGGAAATGCAGTCGCGTGGGGATGCGATCTATCTCAGGAGTATGTTACTATAAATAGCGATTACACGACCTGATCCCTCCCTTGATTGCATATGTTGAGATCGAAAATCATAGTGGTTAAGATCGGCGGCAGCACACTGGGCCAGCACGATACCACACTGGAAGACCTTGTAACCCTCCAGAAAAAAAAGGTCCCTGTGGTAGTTATTCACGGCGGCGGCAATGCCGTCACGGACTGGCTGAGCAGGCTGCATATCTCCACGCGTTTCGTACAGGGATTGCGCGTGACCGATGAAGATACGCTTAAAGTGGTCACGGCCGTGCTGGCCGGGCTGATCAACAAGGAGCTCGTGTCCGAGATCAGCCGCAAGGGCGGCAAGGTTGTAGGCATCAGCGGCGCCGACGGCGCCCTGGTAATGGGAAAGAACAAGAACCGCGAGCTGGGTCTGACGGCTGAAGAGCTGACGGTGAACTCGCACCTTTTGAAGGTGCTGCTCAATAGCGGCTATATGCCGGTGATTGCTCCCGTTTGTGTCAACGCCCGGGCAGGCGACAACGACGATAACAATCTGCTGAACGTAAACGGCGATACGATCGCCGCAGAGATCGCAGCGGCGCTGAATGCGCGCAAGCTGATCTTTTTGACCGATGTGCCCGGGATTTACGATGATTCCAGGCAGGTGATAACACATATCGATGTCGGCAGGGCCAGGGATATGATCGAGAGCGGCACTGCCTCGGGCGGCATGGTGGCCAAGCTTGAAGCCGGCGTAATCGCAGCCCGCAGAGTATCTCTTACACGTATAATAGATGGACGTGTAGAGCATGCGCTGATCGATGAAATTGAAGGAAAAGGGAAAGGTACAACAATTGTCAATTAAGAATAATAACTGGAAAGAGCTGGAGAATAAGGTTTATATGCAGCTGGCCAAGCGCTGGCCTGTGACTATAGTGCGCGGTAAGGGAATGAAGGTATGGGATGACAGGGGCAGAGAATACCTTGATTTCGTGGCCGGTATCGCGGTGACCAGCCTGGGACATTGCCATCCTGTCTTAGTAAAGGCGCTGACACGCCAGGCCAAAACGCTGATACAGATGTCCAACATGTACTACACCGTACCCCAGCTGCAACTGGCTGAGCTGTTGGTTAAAACGAGCTGCCTTGACCGCGTTTTTATCTGCAACAGCGGAGCTGAGGCGAATGAGGGCGCCATCAAACTGGCGCGCCGCTACGGCAAGCTGAAGCTCGACGGCGCATATGAAATAATCACCACGCATGAGTCGTTTCATGGAAGGACGCTGGCAACCACGGCTGCCACGGGGCAGAACCAGTTTCAGGAGCCTTATACACCGCTGCCCACGGGATTCGTCAACGTGGACTACAACAATGTGGCGGCCATTAAAGCGGCCACCAATAAACTGACCTGTGCAGTGATGCTTGAGCCGATACAGGGTGAGGGAGGGGTCAACGTTCCCTCCGAAGATTACCTGAAGGAAGTAAGGACCTGGTGCGATGAGAAGGGGTTGTTGCTCATACTGGACGAGGTGCAGACAGGCATCGCGCGCACCGGCACGCTTTATGCTTATCAGCAATACGGCGCGGAGCCCGATATCATAACGCTGGCCAAGGGGCTGGGCGGCGGCGTTCCCATCGGCGCCTTTCTGGCCAAGGAGCATGCCTGTGTTTTTAAGATCGGTGAACACGGCACAACCTTCGGCGGCAATCCGCTGGTGTGCGCCACTGCCTTCGATGTCCTGAGCTATGTGATACAGAAGGACCTGGCGGGCCATGTGCGGTGTGTGGGGGAATATATGCAGGGTGGGCTCAAAGCCCTGGCGGCCAACTATGAAATTATCAAGGAGGTCAGGGGCAAGGGCCTGCTGGTTGCGGTGCAGTTTAAACAGGAGATCGCAGAGCCTGTCGTGCTGGCCTGTCTGGAGAAGGGTTTGATTGTAAATAAGGTGAAAGCCGACGTAATTCGTCTCATTCCACCGCTTATCGTGACGGAGAAAGAGATCGACAGGGCTCTCGATATACTCGACAAAGTTTTAAAAGAGAGGCAATAGAAATGGCGAAAAAAGCACGGGAAAAGGTTGTCCTGGCCTACAGCGGCGGGCTTGATACATCCGTGGCCATCAAGTGGCTGGCCGACAACTACAAGATGGATGTCATTACGCTCTGCGTCAATATCGGCGGCGTCAAAGACGTGGAGGGTATCAGGCAGAAAGCCCTGAAGCTGGGAGCGATCAAGTCATTTGCCGTTGATGCCAGAGATGAATTTATCGAGGACTATGTATTCAAGGCCGTTAAAGCTAACGCGCTGTACGAGGGGCAGTATCCTCTGGCCACCGCGCTGGGCCGTCCGCTCATGGCCAAGCTGTTGGTGGACCTGGCGAATATGGAAGGCGCCGCAGCCGTCGCCCACGGATCGACCGGAAAGGGCAACGACCAGGTCCGCTTCGACGTGAGTGTGCTGGCTCTGGGGCCGAACCTGACGATCATAGCGCCCGCGCGCGAGTGGGGTATGACCAGAGACGAGACTATTGAATACGCCCACCGGCATAAGATACCTGTGCCGGTCAAGGTAAACCGTCCCTATTCCATCGATGAGAATCCGTGGGGCCGCAGCATCGAATGCGGCATACTCGAGAATCCGTGGAATGAGCCACCCGAGGATATATACGAATGGACCAAATCGCCGGTGGATGCGCCGGACAGGCCTGAATACGTTGAGATCGGCTTTGAAGAGGGCATACCGGTCAACCTCAACGGCAGGAAGATGGAGGGATTGCCCCTGATCGATAAGCTCAACGTGATGGCCGGACGCAACGGCATAGGCAGGATAGACCACATGGAGAGCCGCCTGGTCGGCATCAAATCCAGGGAAAACTACGAAGCTCCCGCTGCCATGGTTATATTGAAGTCACACCTTGCGCTGGAAGCCATGACAATGACCAGGCACCAGCTCAGGTTCAAGGAGCGGGTAGCCCAGGAGTATTCGGACCTGATATATAATGGCCTGTGGTTCTCCAACCACAGGGAGGACCTGGATGCCTACATCGATAGCTCTCAGAGATATGTGTCCGGCACCGTCAGGGTTAAAATGCACAAGGGAAACTGCGTCATCGTCGGACGCAAGTCGCCTCACTCCCTGTACAATTTCCAGCTGGCGACCTATGATCGCGGCGATCTGTTTGACCAGAGCGATTCAGCCAGCTTTATCCGCATCTGGGGCCTGCCGCTTAAGATACAGGCACAGGCGCAGGTCACAGGTATTACCAGACCCGGTAGCGGCAAGGGGAAAAGGAAAAATACGAGAAAGAAATAAATATATGGCGGGAGAAGGATGGGAGTAAAAAAAGAGGCAAAGTTACGGGGAAGGTTTAAAGAGGATATCGATGAAGCTGTGCAGCATTACCTGGCTTCAATTCCGTATGACTGGCGGTTGTATAAATATGATATCGAAGGCAGCCTGACCCATGCCGAGATGCTGGCGCGGCAGAAGATCATAACCAAAAGCGATTACACGAAAATCAGGGACGGGCTGCATTCCATCAGCAGGGAAATCGAGAGCGGACGTTTCCAGTTCAAGCTTGAACTGGAGGACATCCATATGAACATCGAGAGCCGCCTGTTCGACCTGATCGGGGATACTGCGGGTAAACTTCACACGGCCAGGTCACGCAATGACCAGGTGGCGCTCGATATGCGGCTTTTCGCCCGTGAGGCAGCAAGGGACGCAATCAGGGCGCTCCAGAGGTTTAATTCACTGCTTGTGAATATCGCCGAGAAAAACCTCAAGGTTATCATGCCGGGCTATACCCATCTGCAGCAGGCGCAGCCGGTGCTTTTCTCCCATCACGTAATGGCCTATTTCCAGATGTTCAGCCGCGATATACAGAGATTTGAGGGCTGCCTCAGCCGGATCAACATCATGCCGCTGGGGAGCGGGGCGCTGGCGGGGTTGCCCTATCCGGTGGACAGGGAGTTCGTGGCGGGCAGGCTGGGATTCGACGATGTCAGCGCCAACAGCATAGATGCGGTATCCGACCGCGATTTCATAATTGAGTTCGAGTCGGCCGCTTCAATTGCCATGATGCACCTTTCGAGAATGGCGGAGGAGATCATAATCTGGTGCACGACAGAGTTCGGATTCATAGAGGTGGGCGACGCCTATGCCACAAGCAGCAGCATCATGCCGCAGAAAAAGAATCCGGACGCGGCGGAGTTAGCCAGGGGAAAGACTGGCCGGGTGTACGGCCATCTGATCGCCATGCTGACTGTTATGAAAGGGCTCCCTCTGGCCTACAACCGTGACCTGCAGGAAGATAAAGAAGGTCT
>JBAZLT010000039.1:0-9275 GCA_041650115.1 Dehalococcoidia bacterium
CAAAGAATATCTGAAGAACCCCCAGGCTACCACGGCCGCCTTCCGCGGCGAATGGTGCACGGTGGGCGACATGGGATATGTCGACGAGGAAAACTACCTGTTTCTGGTCGACCGCAAAAACGACATGATCATCTCCGGCGGTGAAAATATCTACCCCACGGAGGTAGAAAACGTCATATATCAGCATCCCTCCGTCAGGGAAGTGGCTATTGTGGGCGTTCCGGACGAGTTCTGGGGCGAATCGGTCAAGGCGGTGGTCCTGCTGAAGGACGGCGCGAGCGCGACGCAGGAGGAGATCGTCGAGTTCACCAAGGGAAAGCTGGCCGGCTATAAACGCCCGCGCACGGTGGACTTCGTTACCGAGCTGCCCATGACTCCCACCGGCAAGATACTGCGCCGCCTGGTCAAGGAAAAATACTGGCAGGGCAAGGACAACAGAATAATCTAGCGGCGGGTTGTGTTTTTATGACTGAG
Source organism: Dehalococcoidia bacterium (assembly GCA_041650115.1). Lineage (GTDB taxonomy): Bacteria > Chloroflexota > Dehalococcoidia > GIF9 > UBA5629 > CAIMUM01. The sequence goes on from JBAZLT010000039.1 coordinate 475, forward strand.
ACAGAAGCTACAGTTAAAACCGAAAAGAAAAGAGCCATCAACCGGCTAAAAAGCATGTACCCGCTGCGCAACCTCGTGCAGCAGGACTATGTGGACACGCTCCAGGCCAGCAAAGAGGGCAAACCCACCGTATGGTCCATGCTCACCATCTTCGAAGGCGATATCCCACTCAAAGCCATGGACCTCAATATCGTCTACCCTGAGAATTATTCCACGCTGCTGGCAGCCTCCGGCACGGCCGAGCAGTTTCTGGACGCCTCCGATTCAGACGGCTTCCCCAACCATATGTGCGGATACGGCAGGGCCACCATCGGCTACTCATACCGCATGATGAAGGAGAACAACGGCAATATTCCGCCCGATGCTCCGCTGGGCGGAATGGCCCGACCATCGCTATTGCTCGGCTCCGGCATTTTCTGCGACGCGCGCTTCAAATGGTTTCAGGCGCTGGCCAGATATTTCGATGCTCCGGAGTGGTGCCTGGAGATGCCGGTGATGGGAACGGCCGAGGGCGCGGAGGAGGACCTCGAAGGCTACCAGGTGAAGTTCCTGGTTAAAGAGCTCAACGATTACATCGCCTTCCTGGAGAAACTATTCAAGAAAAAAATGGACTGGAACCGGTTCGAAGAGCTGATGGAACTGGCGATTCAGATCCATGAAACCGTCTTTCAGATCAGCGAGGCGCGCAAGGCAATTCCCGGCCCCATGCACAGCACCGACTTCTGGAGCAGCATGCCGCCGTCGCTGTTCTTCGCCGGCGATATGAAGGTGACTCTCAAATTGTACCAGGACATGCTGGCCGAGGTGCAGGAGAGGGTTAAGCACAAGGAGGCAGCCATCAACTATCCCGAGAGGTACCGGCTGATCTTCGCCGAGCTTCCACCCTGGCACAGCCTCAAGTTCTTCGACAGCCTGGCCGAGAAGGGCTGGAACTTCGTCTACGAGGGTTACGGCTATCACGCGCCCAAACCACCGGACCTGGGCGAGGTAAACGATCCCGTGGAGAAGCTGGCGCGCCTCTCTCGTAATTTTGTATTCAATATACACTCGCAAGCCAGGAAGAACGGCATCAATAATCCCATCGTGGCATGCTATCTCGACTATGCCCGGGGCTACCGCGCCGACGGCTTCTTTCTGCACCCCCTCATTTCCTGCCGGGCCGCCAGCTCCAACCTCAGGCCGATTCAGGACTTCCTGCTCAAGAAGCTGGATGTCCCCACGCTGTGGGTGGAGGGCGACATCATCGACAAGCGGGTTTTCAATCCCCAGGACACCCTGGCCAGGGCCGAAGCCTTCGAGCAGACCATGGATCACTACAGGAAGGTACGCAAATCGAAAGGGCTGGACTGGTAAAAACGATACTTGACAGACGCATATTGTAACAGGCCGTCGAGAAGGAGGTGGTCAGTGTCGACACAGACAGGTGCGCCAAAAGAATATAAAGCCGGAGCGGGAGGAAAACTCTACATCCTCATAATCTCCACGCTCCTGCTGATGGTCAACTTCATGGACCGGCAGGTCGTGGCCGCGGTGGTGGAACCCATGAAAGCCGCCCTGGGGCTGAACGACAGCGAGATGGGCATACTGGGAACGGTATTCCTGTTAAGCATCGCGGTCTTCTCCTTCCCCATTTCCTACCTGATCGACCGCTGGAGCAGGCGCAAGGCCGTCGGCATTATGGCTCTGCTCTGGAGCGCACTGACAGCCGCCAACGGATTTGCCTGGAATTTCTGGAGCTTCCTCATACCGCGCAGCCTCGTGGGCCTGGGCGAAGCCGGCTTCGTGCCCGGCGGCTCCGCCATGATCGGCGCCGCCTATTCTAAAAAGGCGCGAGGCATAGCCATGGGCGTGTTCAACGCGGCTGTGCCGCTGGGAGTGGCGCTGGGCTCACTGGCCGGCGGTGTAATAGCCAAGCAGTACGGGTGGCAGGCGCCGTTCTTCATTTTCGCCATACCCGGCATCGTCCTGGGGCTGATGGCATTCTTTATGAAGGATTACAAGACCGTGGACGCCGATCAGTCGCCCGGAGCCAATGTGGACTTTGGCCGATCGATAGCAAAGCTGTTTAAAATCCCCACCCTGGTCTGGACCTTCGTCGGTTACGGCCTGGCCAACATCATGTCGATGTCATTCCTTTTCTGGTCGCCTGCTTTCATCGGGCGCGCCTGGGGTGTGGACGTGCAGGCCGCCAACAGCATACTTGTTCCCATCGTACTGGCTGCCATCATCGGCTCGCCGCTGGGAGGATTCCTGGCCGATTTATGGTTCAGAAGGAATCCCAGGGGAAGGCTGTATGTTCCGGCCATCACCATTATACTCAGTGCCTTTTTCCTCGCGGCGGCCCTGCTGCTGCAGTTGAAGGGTCCGCTGGGCATGGCGCTGATCGTCATCTACGGCATTTTGAACGTGATGGCGATCCCCTGCATCATGGCCATGGCGCAGGATGTCGCCCCCGTTGCACAGAAGGGCCTGGTATGGGGCGCCATGATCTTCTTCATGTATGTGTTCGGCGGCGGCTGGAGCCCCTACCTGGTCGGCGCCATTTCAGACGCACTGGGGCAGGACGCGCAGGCGCTGGGCACCGCCCTGATAATCGCCACCCTGGGAGGCGTACTGGGCGGCATCTGCTATTTCATGGCTTCACGGCCGTATATCGCAGACATGGAAAAAGTAAAGCATGAACAACTGCTGGCCGAGAAATGATGCATATTTGGCCATCGGGAAGGCTGTTCACGTTCCGATATCACAAACAACCGGAGGAGTGTAATAAATGGAAAGTGTTCTGGTCATAGGCGCAGGCTTTATGGGCACCGGCATCGCGCAGGTCGCCGCCCAGAACGGTTATCGCACCTACCTGCAGGATTCAGATGCCGCGGCTGTTGAAAAAGCCCTGGCCAATATCCGCTGGTCCACCGAGAAACTCGAGAGCAAGGGCCTACTTGGTGAGCCGGCCAGAGCTGTGCAGCAAAGGATCAGCGCGGCAGAAGATCTCTCCGTGGCCGCAAAGTCCCAGTGGGTGATCGAAGCCGTTTATGAAGACGAGAAGCTCAAGAAAGACCTCTTCCAGGAACTGGAACAAATCTGCCCGGCGGAGACCATACTGGCCAGCAACACCTCCAGTATTCGTATTACACGACTGGCTTCCGATGCACGGCATCCGGAGAGAATAGTGGGGCTGCACTTCTACGGTCCGGTGCCTCTGATGCTGCTGGTTGAAGTGATCAAAGGAGAAAAAACTTCCGCAGCCGTTTTTAATAAAAGCGTTGATTTCATACTGTCGCTGCATAAATACCCGGTGAAAGTGATGAAAGACATACCCGGTTTCATCATGAACCGCATCACGGGCACGGCCTTCCGCGAGGCGCTCAACTTGGTGGAAGGGGGCGTCGCCAGCGTGGAAGATGTCGACACCGGCATGAAATACGGTTACGGCTGGACCCTGGGACCGTTCGAGATGGCGGACTATGCGGGGCTGGATGTCTACCAGCATGTGGGCCAGGCGTTCAAGGCCATGGGCATTGAAGCGTATGCGCCGACATCGACACTGATAGATAAGATGGTCCAGGCCGGACGCCTGGGCAGGAAAGTCGGCAAGGGGTTTTACGACTATATGCCCCAAGGGAACAAGACTGCCTTCGATATAACGAAGCTTGCATGATCGACAAAGATAAAACAGGAGTAAGAAGAGTTTCCATGAGCGAACAAAACGCGCAAAAACAGCTTATACCCGCCATACAGGGCTGGTTCACCATGCCTCCGCAGGCGCCTCATATCATAGCCAGCCGGTGTTCCTCCTGTAACGGCTATTTCTTCCCGCCGGCGCAGGTATGCCGCAATCCAAACTGTAAAAAGGACAGGCCGATGGAATCCGTGCTGCTCGGCAACAGAGGCAAGCTGGAAGCCTATTCCATCAACTACTTTTCACCGCCCCCACCGTACCACGCACCCGATCCCTTTGTACCCTTCGGCGTGGGCATGGTCAGCCTCCCGGAGGGCATCAGCATCACCGGCCAGATTTCCTCCGGCTATGACGAGAAAAACCTGGAGGTCGGCATGGACATGGACGTCGTGATTGAAAAGCTGTATGAAGACAGCCAGGGCAACGACGTCATGGCCTGGAAGTTCAGGCCGGCAAAAAAATAGAGGCAATCAATTGACGATACTGAATTACGAGGTGAAATAATGAAAGAAGTAGCTATTCTGGGAGTTGCAATGCACCCCTGGGGCAAGATAAAGGACAAGAGCGTTCCGGAGCTGAACCTGGAGGTGGCTCAAGGTGCCCTGAAGGACGCCGGGCTGGAGTGGAAGGACATACAGTTCGTGGTGGCGGGCTCGGACCCCTGGAGCGGGGTCGACGGCCTGCTGGCCGGCTGCAGGTTGTCGCAGAAGATAGGCAACAACGGCATACCGGTGGTAAATGTGTACAACGCCTGCGCCACCGGCGGATATGCGCTGAAGACGGCGCAGGCCTATATCAACTCGGGCTTCTGCGATTATGCCCTGGTCGTGGCGGCCAGCATCTCTCCCGCCGGATTTTTCGGAGTCACCCATGTCGGCCGGGAGGACGATCCCAACGATCTGGACGCCCAGCGTTTCAGGATACCGGGCCTGACCAATCCCACGGGGTTTGCCTTCATGGCCACATACAGGATGCACCATTACGGCATGACCGAAAACGACCTTGCGCTGGTGAAGGTTAAAAACAGTAAATTCGGAGCTCTTAATCCCCTGGCGCGCTTCAAGAAAGTCTTTACCGTGGAAGACGTGTTCAAATCACCCATGGTGACGTATCCCCTGCGGCTGTACGAGCTGTGCGCAACCAGCGACGGCGCGGCGGCAATCGTGCTGAGCAGTATGAAGGCGGCCAAAAAACATACCCGCAAGCCTGTGAGACTGGCCGGCGTGGGAATATCCACCCCCAAATACCCCGATCCCCGCAGCGGTGGCTACGGACTGGATATCGCCAGCGATTCGGGCGAGCTCGATTTCAACAATGGCATGGGTGTGCGGTCGGCCTACTCTGCCTACGAAGAAGCCGGCATCGGACCCGAAGACCTGGACCTGGCGGAGGTCTACGACCTCAGCTCCGCCTTCGAGCTGGGATGGTACGAGGAGATCGGGCTGTGCAAACGCGGAGAAGCGGAGAAGCTGCTGCGTGAGGGCGCGACAGGTATAGGCGGCCGCATGCCGGTCAATACCAGCGGCGGCTGCGCTTCCTTCGGCGAGGCCATACCCGCCCAGGCCCTTGCGCAGGTCTGCGAGCTCACCTGGCAGATGAGGGGAATGTCCGGCCCCAGGCAGGTCGAGGGCGCCAGAATCGGCTGCACGGTCAACGCCGGCAAGCAGGGCAACTGCTCGGCCACCGTCGTAAAAAAATGAGCCGGCCGATTGTTGTAATATAGGACATAAAAGTTAGCGGAGGTTGCGATGAAACAAGGACAGACGGAGAGCAACGATGTTTTAATCAAGGTCAAACCGTGGCAGGTGTGGTACACCATAGTGGTTCTATTCGTCCTCTACATGATGGACTACGCCCTGCGCTCGGTAATCGGGCCCATGACCCCGGCACTTAAGGCCGACCTGGGCCTGAGCGACACCGAGGTGGGCTGGCTGATGTCGGTGGTGCTGATCGGCGTGGCGGTCTTCGCTCTGCCTCTGTCCTACCTGATCGACCGCTGGAGCCGTTCCAAAATGATCTCGCTGATGTCCGTTATCTGGAGCGTGGCCAGCCTCTTTTCCGGCTTCTGCATTAATTTCGGGCAGCTGCTGGCCACCAGGACGGTGGTGGGAGTGGGCGAGGCCAGCTTCGTGTCGGGCGGCATGGCACTGATCGCCGGCATGGTCAAAAAGGCCAGGCGAGCTCTGGTGACCGGTATCTGGGTGGTTGCCATACCCTTCGGCTCAGCCCTGGGTTTCCTGATCGGCGGGTTCGTCACCAAGAGCTTCGGCTGGCAGGCGGCTTTTATGGCCGTGGCCGCTCCGGGCATCATCTTCGGCATACTGGCATGGTTCATGCCCGACTACAAGATAGATAAATCTGCTCTTAATAAAGCGGGGGACGTCGCCCGCAGCAATGCGCTGGGCACGACGCTGAAGGAATTCGTAAAAATAAAGACGTTGCCCATCCTCTACCTGACTATTGCGCTCGAGATGTGTTACGCTCTGGGTTATGTGCCCTGGGTGCCCGTGCTGCTGAACCGGCACATGGGCATGGAAATGGGGCTGGCCAGCTCGGTCTCGGCCGGACTGGCACTGACGGCCATCATCGCCATGCCGCTGGGCGGATGGATCACCGATAAGGTCTCCCAGCACAACCCGCGCAACAAGGTGCTGGTCATCGTTGTAGTAATGTTGCTGGCCAGCATATTCATGGCAGCCGGCACCTTATTCTCCTCTCTGCCTTTATTCGCCATCGGTGTATTTTTCACCACCGCCTTTGTTGCGGCGCAGCTTAACGCTGTCCAGGAGATCGTGCCCGCCTACCAGCGCTCTACAGCTATGGGGTTATATATGCTGACCGGATATATACTGGGCGGCATGTGGGGGCCCATACTGATGGGCGCAGTTTCCGACGCCGTCAACATCCAGACCTCATTTCTGGTCATCAGCGGCATAGGCTTCCTGAGCTCATTCGGCTACCTGTGGTCCGCCAAATACTTCAATGCGGACTACTATCGCGCCCGCGAGGTTGACCGCGCAATGGGATTGTTGGAAGGTAAATAGCGATCAGGGTATAATTCCCTGTCATGATTCCCTGGTTTGCCGGCTCGGTTGTCCGCTACGAAGGCAAGAAGTTCCTCAGATTTACCGGCGCTGCCGATCTCTCGCGCATCGCCGCGGAGGGCAAAATACGAGGAGACAGGGTCTCCCTCTATATACATATCCCTTTCTGCAAAACGCTCTGCCCGTTCTGCTGCTTCAACCGCTACCTGTTCAAAGAGGAGCAGGCACGCGCCTACTTCGCAGACCTGCGGCGCGAAGTCGACATGTACGCAGCGCTGGGCTTTAAATTCAACGACTTCTACTTCGGAGGCGGCACGCCCACCGTGCTGATGGACGAGCTTTCAGGCTTCGTGAATTTCCTCAAATCGAAATTCGAGATCAAGCGCATATCACTGGAGACCACACCGCGCGAGCTGACACCGGAGACGATCGACCAGCTCAGGCAGATGGGGGTCAACCGCCTGTCCGTCGGCGTCCAGAGCTTCGACGACGGGCTGCTCAAGGCCATGGGCAGGACGCTGTTCAAGGGAGAGGACTCGATTCAGAAGCTCAGGCTGGCGCAGGGTAAATTCGATACGGTCAACGTAGACCTCATGTTTAACTTTCCCACGCAAACTCCTGAGCAGTTCCTCTCCGATATCAGGATCTTCAAAGACCTCGGCACGGACCAGGCCACGTTCTACCCGCTCATGCCCTCCCCCCATAAGCTGGATGCGCTGACCAGGAAGTTCCGCAGGGTGGATACCTCGCATGAAAAGCAGTACTACGAGCTGATACTGCAGGAGCTGCTGGAGGGCGGATACAGGGCTTCCACGGCCTGGTGCTTCTCGCGGGGAGACCTGATGATCGACGAATACATCATCGATTACGATGACTATATCGGCGTGGGCGCCGGCTCCGTCAGCTTCCTGGGAGGCGATTTCCTGGTTAACTCCTTCTCACTGGAGGGGTACCATAAGCTAATCGCCCAAAGCCGACTCCCAATAGTCCGCGCACGCCATCTGTCCATCACCGAGCAGTACCGCTATTACATGTTGACCAGGTTCTTCGGCATGAAACTGAACACGCTGCAGTTCAGACAGCGTTTCAATTCCGACATTCATACCCGCCTGTGGGCGGAGCTGCTTTTCTTCAAGGCAGCAGGGATGATCCGTGAGAAAGACGGACTTATCTCTATCACGAGGCGCGGCATGTATCCCGTGGGTACAATGATGAAGGAGTTTTTCGCCGCGCTCAATACGCTGCGCGAGTACTGCATCGAAAGCGGTATTTAGTTTTATCCGCTTTTACGTTATGATTAAGAGTCTCCGGGAGGCTTAAGATGAAGAGAACAGGGCAAGACTGGCTGAGCGCCGCCAACTGCGCTATCTATCAACCGGGACAGCGGCAGGGTCACTACGAAAGCTATTTCCTGCGCGCCAACCATCCCGAGCGTCCCCTTGCTTTCTGGATAAGGTACACCATTTTCAACCCCCACGGGCATCCGGAAAAGGCACTGGGCGAGCTGTGGGCGGTCTACTTCAACGGCGAGACCTCCTCCACCACGGCCGTTAAAAAGGAGCTTCACATCGGCCAGTGCTCGTTCAGCAATTCAGGCCTTGACGTGAGGATCGGTGAGGCCTTTCTGCTCAAGGACTGGCTCAAGGGCAGCGCCACAGCTCACAACCATACCATCAGCTGGGATTTAAAATACGGCGGCGACAGCCGGCCCATCTTCCCCCTCCCCATGAATATGTATGCGGGCGGCTTCCCCAAGGCCAAGCTCTGCGTCCCGCTCCCCATGGCCCGCTTCAACGGCACGCTGGAAGTGGACGGCAACACGATAAAAATCGAGAACTGGATAGGCAGCCAGAACCATAACTGGGGCTCGAAGCATACCGACCTCTACGCCTGGGGGCAGGTAGCCGGCTTCGATAACAGTCCCGACAGCTTCCTCGAGGTAGCCACTGCCCGCGTCAGGGTGGGTCCTTTCTGGACACCCCGCATGACCCTCATCACGCTCAGGCATAAAGGCAAGGAATACAAGCTGAACAACGTCCTGCAGACGATCAGGGCCGAGGGATGGTTCACCTATTTCG
>JBAZLT010000040.1:0-9225 GCA_041650115.1 Dehalococcoidia bacterium
GTCACGTCGGCGAAGATGCGGTCGCGCGTGGTGCCCGGCAGGTCCTCCACGATGGCTATGGGGGCGCCGGCGATGCGGTTGAAGAGCGTGGACTTGCCCACGTTGGGCCGTCCCACGATGCTGACAATGGGGTTCATCTGCGTGCAACCATTCTAATTCATAAGGCGATATAACTTAATACGTATTACTACGGAGATGGGCGCCGCCGCGGGCCTATTTGTACAGCTCGGCCAGCAGCGTCCTCTGGAAGTGCAGGCGGTTCTCCGCCTGGTCGAAGATGACTGAGCGGTATTTATCGATAATGCCCACCTCCACCTCGTCGCCGTGGTGGGCGGGCAGGGGGTGCATGACGATGGCGTCCTTTTTGGCGTAGGAGAGCAGCTTCTCGTTGATCTGGTAGTCGTGGAAGGCGATGCAGCGCTGCTCGTACTCCTCCTCCTGTCCCATGCTGGTCCAGACATCCGTGTAGACGATGTCGGCATCCTTAGCCGCCATGGCGGGCTCCTCCAGCAGCATGATGTGGCTGTCGCTCTTCTCGGCGTACTTGTTGGCGATCATAAGGATATTGTCTTTGATGCTGTACTCCTGGGGCGAGGCGATGAGGAAATTGACGCCCACCATGGAGCAGGCCAGCAGCAGCGAGTTGGCCACGTTGTTGCCGTCGCCGATAAAGGCCAGGTTGAGCCCCTTGAACTTGCCCTTGCGCTCGTAGATGGTGGTGAGGTCGGCCAGCGCCTGGCAGGGGTGCTCGTAGTCGGAGAGCGCGTTGATCACCGGTATAGAGGCATACTCGGCCAGCGTCTCAAGCGAGCGATGCAGGAAGGTGCGCGCCACTATACCGTGCACATAGCGGCTGAGCACATGGGCCACGTCGGGCACCGACTCGCGCTTGCCCAATCCCACCTCTTCGGGGGACATATAGATGGCGTAGCCGCCCAGCTGGTGGACGGCCAGCTCGAAGCTCATCCTGGTGCGCAGCGAGGGCTTCTCGAAGAGCAGCGCTATATGCCTGCCCGCCAGGGCCTGCGGCCAGGGCCCTTTCTTGCTTTTGGCCGCCTTTTCGACGAGCTGCAGCACCTCATCCGGCGTGAGGTCGGAAACGGAGAGTATATCCCGCTTGGCCAATCTACGATCGCTCCTTATTAAGGTACCAGTATACCATAACAGCGGGAACGCAGCGCCATACCATTTAGATGTCGGCAGCGGAGTAATTGTATATCCTTGCCCTCCGGTCAGACAGCTGGTTCATGACCTGTTTCAAGTTATGACGATTTTAGCTTTGTGGTAGGGCATTATGCACAGTTCCCGAACTCCTGTTTGAGAGTAAAAAGTTAATTCCGGCGCTGCAACATTTGCTTGTATCATATCGCACTTAACCAAGTGCCGACTGAGAGAAAGAGGAGGACAAATTTAGAAGGACCAAAGTCATCGAGGAGCAGATAATCCAACTATAAATACTTTCAATATATCTTCACCTGCTTCCTCAAGATCAAATTTGCTACCCGGAAGACACCAGTCGTAGACAAGTCCCCTGAGGCTACGCACTATTAAGTTTGTGATTTGTTTACTGCTTAAATCAGTTCTCAATTCTCCAGCTTTTTGAGCCTCCGCCACCAGAGCCTCACCCACTTTATATAATGACCGCTTCTCAGAGTTAATATAAGATGTTTTTTTTCTGAATCCTATTTCACTATGGAAAACAGCTTGCATAAGCGGTCTACCCGTGCGGGTTATTTTTTTTAGCACCAGTCTATTGTATGCCACTAATTGATCAACCGAGCTCTTTAAGCCTGCTATTTCTTTCAAGGCATCCGTCCGATAGTATTCATCCGATGCCATGAAACCCTCCATAATTATCTGATCCTTGGACTTAAAGTAATTATAAAAAGCGCCCTTTGAGAGCCCCATTTTATTGCAGATATCGTCAATGGTTACCTTGGAATACCCTTTTTTTGTAAATAAAGATACTGCGGTATCGTATATTTTTCTCCTCGTAGATAGTGCGTGCGCTTTCCTCATTGTCATCTTGGGTTTCGGCATATCTAAATCCCCCTTAGCCTGTCTACGCAAAGATCGGCACAAATATTAGCATAAATATCACAGCTACACCTATTAAACAGATATGCATTTTAACCTCATGCTTGAAATTTGTCCACACATATTATAACATATTAACATACCAAGGTAACCGACTGTGGTATGTTAGTGTAGAAGAGAATTGTCATGGATTTAAGCTTTCAGGATAAAGTGGCCGTTGTGACCGGTGGGGGGAGTGGAGTGGGCCGTGAAATTACACGCCTTTTTTGCGAAGCGGGGGCAACGGTCATTGTTGCTGATTTGATCTTGGAAAAGGGTAACGAGACGGCCCGCATTTTATCTGGTTTGCCCGGTAAAGTTGTTGCCGTGAAGGCCGATGTGACCAGATATACAGAAGTAAAAGAAATGATGGCAGAAGCACTAAAAACTACCGGAAAAGTTGACATCCTTGTGAACAACGCGGGATTCGGTGTCCTTAAAAGCTTCGGTGATACTACTCCGGATGACTGGATGGTTGATCTTGGTGTCAACCTTTTCGGGACCCTACATTGTACTCGAGAGATAATCAACCATATGATCGAGCGTAAATTTGGTAAGGTGATAAACATCGTTTCAGACGCAGGCAGAGTAGGACAAGCTTATCAGGCAACTTACTCAGCCGCCAAAGCTGCGGTTATCGGATTTTCCAAGGCACTCGCAATGGAAGTCGGCAAACACGGCATTAATGTAAATTGCGTATCGCTTGGCGCAACGAAGACGCCTTTAATCATGCCATTTATCACACCTGAAATTGAACAACGACTGATAAAGGCCTATCCGCTTCAAAGACTAGGCTTGCCTGAAGAACCCGCTGCATTGGCTGTTTTCCTTGCATCTGACAGAGCGGCATGGATCACTGGCCAGGTATATTCGGTAAATGGCGGGTTCTCAATGATATAAATATCGATTAGTCAGTATCGGCATACAAAAGGAGGTTAATTTGTGAAAGAGGTATACGTTATCGGTTCTTACTCCACTCAGTTCAAGAGATGGCCCGAGAAATCAGTAAAGGACCTTACTAGAATGGCTTTCCTTGGTGTGCTTGAGGATGCTGCAATAGATGGCGCGGATATCAAATCTGCCTGGTTTTCCAATTGCGGCTGGGGATTCGGCATGCCACCCAGAGAAAATGATCCAGGCTCCATCGGCCAGATGAGCTTAAGGGGTCATATAGCTCTCGCTCCACTCGTTCAGGAAGGTTTGTTCCCCAAATCAATTCCGATCTATAACGTTGAAAGCGCATGTTCAAGTGGATCCGTGGCTTTTAATGGAGCGTGGAAAGACATTTTATCCGATCAGGCTGACCTTTCCCTTGCCATAGGCGCCGAAAAGGTTTATTTCCCCAACCATCTCGACAAAGTTATAGAGAATATAGGCAGTGGGACAGACATAGCCGAACTTCCCCGGTTGGCGGAACAGTACAGGAAGATTTGCGAGCTTAGCAATAAGGAATGGGGCATGAAGACCGACCATACCTTGCTTATGGATGTTTACGCAACACTGGCCGCATGGCATATGTGGAAATGGGGCACCACGCGTGAGCAGATTGCAGCAGTGGCCTCAAAAAACCACTTCCACGGTTCATTGAACCCCTTAGCTCAATATCAGTTTGAGGTCCCGGTTGACAAGGTGCTTAACGACTATGTTGTCAGCTGGCCGCTTACGCGTGCCATGTGCTCACCGATCGGCGACGGCGCAGCAGCTGCCCTGCTATGCTCGGCTGATTACTTGAACCGTTTACCGGTAAACATACAGAAACGGGCTGTCAAAGTCCTTGCCAGCGCTGTAGCAACAGGATACAGGCAAACAATTGACGGGCCCTCCATCTCTTATTGGGCAGCAGAACGGGCATATAAAATGGCTGGATTAAGACCTGAGGATATTTCGCTGGCAGAAACTCACGACGCTACTGCAATAGCCGAGATTGCAATTACGGAAATGCTCGGGTTCTGTCCCATGGGGCAAGGCGGGAAATTGGCTGAGTCAGGTGCGACCAGATTCGACGGCAGTAAGCCGGTAAATACGTCAGGTGGGCTTGAATCCAAAGGTCACCCTATTGGAGCTACAGGACTTTCACAAATAAATGAAATTGCCATTCAACTTCGCGGTGAGGCAAATAAAAGACAGGTTAAAAATCCGCAGATAGGACTGATTGAAAACGGCGGCGGTGTCGTCGGATTCGATGAATTCTGTTGCGCAGTCACGATTTTATCGAGAAATAAAGGAGGAAAATGATATGGCAGGAAACATACAAACAGCACAGGCTCTTTTTATCAACGCTTTCAAGAAACACAGGGACCGTTTGTTTTGCAGGGTAGATGGCCATGATTATAAATATTTAGATATTGACAAGGACTCCAACAGGGTGGCCAACGGTATTCGAAAACTCGGATATGTCACGAATGACCGGTTGGCTATTATCCTCCCAAACGGCATTGATTATGTTATAGCGGATTTCGGAATATTGAAATCCGGGACCACTCTTGTCCCGCTTAATTTAAATGTCAGTGAGAGCGATATCGCCTATATCTTAGGAGAGGCAGCTGTCAAAATGGCAATCATCGATGCGTCATTCACAGACAAGATGAAGGCTATGCTAGTTAACCTACCTGCGCTCAAACATATCGTTGTCGTTGGTGGTAATTCTGCTGGTAAATTCATCAGCTGGGATGATTTTAAAAACAAGCAGTCCGATCGCGAGATTACTCCTGACTCTGATCCCGATGACGATGCTGTTATCGCTTTTACAGGCGGTACTACCGGCAAACCCAAGGGAGTGGTTCTCAGCCAGAAAGGAGTTTTCTTTGACATGGTGGCCCACAGTGTTGACCTGCCTTATCAGACAGATGACAAAATGCTGCTTATGACGCCGCTATCACATGGTGCAGGCACACTAATGCTGGCCGGAACTGTCAAAGGTACCAATTTTCTGATTGAAAAAAGTGTCGACCTTGTCCGTGCACTCGAATTAATCGAGAAAGAAAAAATAACCACTATCTTCCTGGTCCCCACTATCATATACGTGTTGCTGGAATTCCTGAAGCAGAAACAATATGATACCAGTTCACTGAGATTAATTGTGTATGGTGCCGCGCCCATTTCGGAAACACGTTTAGCTGAAGCACTGAAAAGGTTCGGTCCCGTACTGGTCCAGGGATACGGACAGACTGAGTGTCCAAATATGATCACAACCCTGACGGTTGAAGATCACATCAAGGCTCTGGAGCATCCCTCGCTGCTCCAGAGCTGCGGCAGACCTGATATCATGGTCTCTCTGAAAATTGTTGACGATTCCGGCAATGAACTGCCGATAGGCCAAATCGGGGAAATCATCATAAATACTCCGTATACAATGAAATGTTATTTAAATCAACCGGAGCTCACGGCCAAGACCATAGTAGACGGCTGGTTACACACAGGAGATATGGGGCGGGTGGATGAGGAGGGCTATGTTTATATCGTCGACCGTAAAAAGGACATGATCATCAGCGGCGGCATGAATGTGTTTCCTGCGGAGGTCGAAGAGGTAATCAGGAAACATCCGCATGTTAACGAGGTTTCAGTTATTGGGGTACCTGACGATCACTGGGGAGAAGTAGTAACCGCTTGTGTTGTCCGCAAGGGTGATGTTACTGAAGAAGAAATAAAAAACTACTGTAAAGATAAGCTATCAAAGTATGCGCAGCCGAAAAAGGTCATTTTCAAAGAACAATTGCCGCATACACTCATAGGCAAAATTGATAAGCGCACATTGCGTGAAGAATTTTGGGGGGGAAAAACAAGAAGGGTGAATTAGACATTTATTTATGTACAGGTGATTCTATTCTGGATTATAGAGACAATTCTGCAAAATACTACTCCATAGTTAAAGTGAGGAGATGATTGGTGACTAAAGAAACTGACGGTTCGAAACAGTACAAAGCCGGCAAGGGGGCATCGCTTTATATCCTGATAATCTGCACTCTACTCTACATGATCAACTACATGGATAGGCAGGTATTAGCTGCGGTGGTAGAACCGATGAAAGCCTCCCTGAACCTGAATGACGGCGATATAGGGGTTGTTGGTTCAGCATTTATACTCAGTATGGCACTTTGCTCTTTCCCAGTAGCCTACATAATTGACCGCTGGAGCAGACGCAAGGCAATGTCAATTATGGCAATTTTCTGGAGTCTTTTCACTTTTCTGACCGGCAAAGCCTGGAACTTCTGGTCCCTGTTTATACCTCGCAGCATGGTCGGTGTTGGTGAGGCTGGTTTCATGCCCGGCGGTATAGCAATGATTGGGGCTGCCTACTCTTCAAAATCACGCGGTGCTGCCATGGGCATTTTTAACATAGCGGTACCACTTGGAGTGTTGCTTGGATCAGTGCTGGGAGGAGCAATAGCCAAAAGTCAGGGCTGGCAAGCGCCTTTTCTTTATTTCGCTATTCCCGGCGTCATCCTCGGTATTCTGGCACTGTTTATGAAAGACTACAAGAGCGTCGCAACAACGCAAGGCACGGGAGTGAAGGTGACCTTTTGGCCTTCAATAAAAACCCTTTTTAAAATACCTTCACTGGTCTGGACAATGTTCGGATACGGCATGGTTGCCTTTATGACCATGGCATTCCTATTCTGGACGCCGGCCTTTGTGGGCAGGGCTTGGGGTGTGGATGTTGCGGCCGCCAATACGGTGATGGTACCCATAGTACTGGCCGCCATCGTCGGCTCACCCGTGGGCGGTATCCTCGCGGATATCTGGTTTAAAAAGAATCCGAGGGGAAGGCTGTATTTACCGGCCATAACAGTCGGACTGAGCGCACTCTGTCTGGCCGGCGCCCTTTTCTTACAGCTTAAGGGCATAGGTATGATACTGGTAGTCTGTTACGGCGTGCTAAATGTCATGGGTATGCCCAGCCTGAATGCTATGACACAGGATGTCGCCCCAGTAGCCCAAAAGGGACTTGTCGTGGGACTCGCTGTATTCTGCATGTATGTCTTCGGCGGAGGCTGGAGCCCTTATGTTGTAGGGACTATATCCGATGCACTCGGGCAAAATGCACAGGCTCTGGGTACTGCCTTGACAATAGCTTCTGCCGGGGGGATCCTGGGTGCAATCTGCTACTTCATGGCCTCCAAACGGTACGTCGCCGATATGGAAAAGGTCAGACATGAACAGCTCATTGCAGAAAAGTAATTCATTCTAAATTGGATAGTCTGGGAACTGTCCAGACTCGTTGTGATTTTAGCTTCATGCTGGACCACTGCGGGTTCGAACCAGCTCTCATTATTGACGATTGGATATATTTAACTTACAGGTAACTTAGCCTGTTTATTTGTAACGCGAAATAACGAGTATCCATATATCTGTTCAATGTTGAGGTAGTTTGGACTATTCATCGCGCAGGCGGGCGTAGAGCAGCGCGTCGATGTTCTCGCCGTTTTTATACACGCCTTTAACCAGACGCCCCTCCAGGCTGAAGCCGCACTTCTCCAGAACGTGCGCGGAGGCGGTGTTGCGGGCGAAGACCAGCGCCTGCAGTCGCACCAGGTCCAGCTCCCGGAAGCCGAAATCGACCACCACGGGCACGGCTGCCGAGGCGATGCCTTTTCCCCAGTAGGGCTCTCCCAGCCAGTAGCCAAGCTCGGCCGAATTGCAGAAGATATCCGGCAGCAGCCTCAGCCCGATGCCGCCGATGGCCTCCTTCTCGTTGGCGATGGCGAAGTTGGTGACGGGCTCCACGATGGAGAGGGCGATCCATTCCCGCGCGTCCGCCGCGGTGTAGGGGTGCGGGAAGCGGTCGTCCAGATTGAGCCAGATCTTGCGGTTGTCGGCGTATTTAACAATGGCCGCCTCGTCCGACGGCGCCCAGTCCCTGATGATGTACCCGCCTGTTCTTATATGCATAATTCCCCGCGCTATATTGTAACGCACCTCGCCTGTGTGCCGCAGGACGCTTTAATTGCTATAATGTGCCGTAAGATTGCGGTAATGCAGGCGGGCAAGGGTGATGTCTAAAGAAAAACCCCTCTTAATTCTCTTCGATGGAAATGCGCTGGTGCACCGCGCATTCCACGCGCTGCCGCCCCTGTCCATCATGAAGACGGGGGAGATGGTCAACGCCGTGCAGGGCTTCGCCAGCACGCTGCTCAAGCTGCTCAAGGAGAACAAGCCCGACTACTGGGCCATCGCCTTCGACCGTGCCGCGCCCACCTTTAGGCACGAGATGTTCGAGGACTACAAGGCGCAGCGGCCCAAGACGCCGCCCGAGCTGGTCACGCAGATCGAGCGCGTGCACCAGCTGGCCAACGCCTTCAACCTGCCGGTGTTCGAGATGGACGGCTTCGAGGCCGATGACCTAATCGGCACCATCAGCACACAGGCCGGCGATAAGGGAATAGATACGCTGATCGTGACGGGCGACAACGATATGCTGCAGGTGGTGCGCCCCGGCATACGCGTGATGGCGCCGCGGCGCGGCTTCGCCGACACCGTGGTCTACGACACCCCCGCCGTCAAGGAGAAATACGGCCTGGAGCCGGAGCAGCTCATCAGCTACAAGGCGCTGGTGGGCGACCCCTCGGACAACATACCAGGCGTGAGGGGCATCGGCGACAAGACGGCCGTCAAGCTGCTGCAGCAGTTCACCGACCTGGAAGGCGTCTACAGCCACCTGGACCAAGTCGAGCCGGAGAGGATACGCAACCTGCTGCGCGAGAGCCACGAGGCGGCGCTGCAGAACGAGAAACTCGCCGCCATCGTAACAGAGGTGCCCGTGACATTCGACCCCGACGCCTGCAGGGTCAGCTCCTACGACCGCAACAGCGTGGTGGAGCTGTTCCGCGAGCTGGGCTTCTCGGCCATGCTGTCCCGCCTGCCGGAGGAGATCGGCCAGGCTTCGGCGCCGGCGCCGATACCGGCAGCCGCCGCAGCGAAGCAGGAGCCGTCCGGCGCGGGCTTTATCATCGTGGATTCCGCGCAGAAGCTGGACGAGCTGGCTCTGCGGCTCTCCTACGCGGGCACCTTCGCGGCCTCCGTCACGCCCGCCGGGGACAACCCCATGCAGTCAGGACTGGTGGGCATATCGGTCTCACCCGCGCGGGGCGAGTCCTACTATATTCCCATCGGCCACGCCACGCTGGACCTCGTAAATCAGCTGCCGCTGAA
>JBAZLT010000041.1:0-9084 GCA_041650115.1 Dehalococcoidia bacterium
GGCCTTATTACTGATCCGGAAAATATCGAGCAATGGATGGATATCAATACGGAACCGAAGTTGCCCGGCCGGACCATGATCAGTTTTGGAATCGGCCTGGACCTGACAACCGACCATTCACACCTGTCGCGGGCAGCCCTGGAAAATGCCTTCTATATGCATCCAGCCAACATCGGCAACAGAAAAATGATGCTGCATAACCACGGTGCAGTCTTTGAGACAATGCAGTGGGAGTATACGCTTGATCTGGACGCCGAGATAAGAAGAATCGCAAGGGCGGGCGAGTTTGTCGATATGCGTCACCTGCTGGATACGACCCGTATCAGGCGGGCCGTCGCAGGCGTCTCATACATCTCTGAAATACATCCTGAGTAGGACACGCCCGGTTAATCTAATCGGCGCCGGATTCCACAGGATATCCAGCGGCCTCCCATGCGTTCCATCCGCCTCTCAAGGCCTTGACGTTGGTGTAGCCTTTATTTATCAGCAGAAGCGCTGCGCTGGCACTTGTTTTATCGTTGGGGCAGGAACAGTATATAACGATTTCCCTGTTAAGGTCGGCAGGCGGCGACCACTGCCCGGCAGTAATCTCGTCCGGAGGGACAGCAACGGCGCCTTTGATGTGCGCTATTCTGAACTGCTCCGCCACATCTCTCCTGGCATCGACGATCAGGATATCCGATCCGCTGTTTATTTTCTGTAAAAGCTCATCGATGCCCATGCGTGGCACCCGGTCGGTGGGCGTCGCCGTAGCATTTTCGGATGGTGTTGCAGTAGATGGACCGGTAGAACTAACGGCGCCAGCGGCACAACCGGATAGGATCATGAGCACGAAAAGCGACGCTGTGATCAGCTTGAACTTCATCTCAGTCGAAACCTCCTGTCCGGGCTCGGATCTAAAGCTGATTATAGCGCTGTTGCTATGACCGGCAAAATCGAAATAAATTTTTGGCCTGCCTCAGTCATGCCGGAAGCAATGACATATTGATCTAACGATCAATATATATGAGCGGCTTATGCTAAGGCAGCCGGTTTGCGATTTTCGTACTGCTGTGCTGCCTCGATCTCGACCTTCATCTTGTCCCAGTGTTTGGTCCAATACCGCTGTGGATAATCCACGCTGAAGTAGAGCAGCACCAGCACCGCCGGCCAGCCCAGAAGGAGTCCGAGCAGACTGCCGACCTCCGCATGTAGGACCAACATGTAGCTGTAAAATATGCCCAGCAGGACATAGAATATACCCCATACGATGTTAATATCGAACCAGGCTTTGAAGAAATACTTGCTCTTGCCGAACTTGGCCTCGGTACGCTGGATGGTATCCTTGCCGATGACTGCCATGATGAAGGGCCTGGGCCTGAGCATGGAGCCGATAAAAATGAGGCCGAGCACCATGTAATCGAAAGAGGCTGTCAGCCTGAGAAACGGGTATTGGGATGACAGGAATCCGGCGATGGTCTGGGTCAGCAGCATAATAAAGGTGATTAAAGAAAACACGCTGAGAGCGCGTTTGAATATAGCGATCAGCGTGATGACCAGGACAAGCCAGACCAGCGCGATATAAATACCAGTCAGATGGGGACCCACCACGGAAAAAATCTCGACAATCGTCATGGGAACGAACACGCCCAGCACGAAGTCCCTCCAAGGTATGCGGGAAAGGTTCAATTTAACTATGTCCCAGGTTGATTGTGTATTATCAGCCATTTTCACATATTCTCCAGCTTCTTTCAGTAGATGTGGCAGGCCGTTCTCGAGCACTGGACTACATTATATAGTATTTGCCTGTTGCTGCTACTTCTATAGAGCTATTGACATTGCCCAATCTGGAGTATAATCTTGATAAAAACAACCGAGGTAGGAAATATGAAGAGACTTTGCTTTGCTCTTATTGCAGGTATACTGCTTATCACCGCGTGTGTAACCCCGGCGCAGCCCGCCAAATTGCGCGTATTGACGGAGGAGTATCCTCCTTTCAACTATACCGATGCCAACGGCAACCTGGTCGGTTCATCCACCGCGGAGGTCAAAGGGATACTTAACAAGCTGGGCGAGAATATCACCATCGAGGTGATGCCGTGGTCCCAGGCCTATGAAACCGTGCTGGCCGAGCCGGACACAGCGCTTTATTCCATGGCCAGAACGTCCGAGAGGGAAAACGTATTCATGTGGGTGGGGCCGATCGGCTCCTACGAGAACTGGCTGTATGCCAAAAAAGGATCGAATATTCGTTGCAGCAGCCTGGATGAGGCGAAAGCGGTAAAGGGCATCGCCGCGGTCAGAGATGAGGCCGGCCAGCAGAATCTGGCGCAGCAGGGATGTATTAATTTCGCCTATACCGATTCCACCGCCGACGGCCTGAAGAAGCTGGTGGCGGGAGAAGTTGATCTCTGGCTGGGACCGGGCGCGGACGTAGAACTGGTGGCGAAGCAGGCCGGCATCGACCCGGCTGAGATCGAGGCGGTTGCCTTTGTGCACAAGGTCGACCTGTACATCGCCTTTAACAAGAACACGGCCTATGCGACTGTGGCGGCCTGGCAGAATGCGCTTGATTCTCTGAAAAAATAGGCTCCGCTGATTTAACAGGGAGGTATAGGGCAAGTGAAAAAGTACTGGGCTGAATTAATCGGGACCTTTGCGCTGGTGCTGGTGGGATGCGGCAGCGCTGTTATCGCCGGCAAGTACATCGGATTTATGGGCATCTCTTTTGCCTTCGGTCTGACTGTGCTGGCGATGGTGTATGCCATAGGCAATATATCCGGCTGCCATATCAATCCGGCCATCTCTGTGTCCATGCTGGTTGCCGGAAGACTGGGCTGGAAAGACACCATTTTTTACGTTATATTCCAATGCGTGGGCGCCGTGCTGGCCGCACTGCTGCTGTGGTTGATAGCCAGCGGCATGCCTGATTACTCTCTGGCAGTCAACGGCCTGGGCCAGAACGGATACGGGGCACTGTCTCCCGGCAAGTTCACCCTGCTGTCATGTTTCCTGGCTGAAATCGTGCTGACCGCACTCTTCCTTTTCGTTATCTTCGGGTCCGTCAGCAAAAATGCCCCGGCAGGCTTTGCCGGCCTGGCCATCGGCCTTTCGCTGGTGCTCATCCATCTCGTGTGCATACCTATAACCGGGACGTCGGTCAATCCGGCGCGCAGCCTGGGTCCCGCACTGGTGGTGGGAGGCGAAGCG
The DNA here is from genome assembly GCA_041650115.1 of Dehalococcoidia bacterium. Classification (GTDB taxonomy): domain Bacteria; phylum Chloroflexota; class Dehalococcoidia; order GIF9; family UBA5629; genus CAIMUM01. The sequence continues at coordinate 3,190 of JBAZLT010000041.1, forward strand.
CTGTCTCAGCTCTGGCTGTTCTGGGTAGCCCCGCTGATCGGCGGCATACTGGCGGCAGTCATCTGGCGCTGGGGTTTTAAAAACCAGTAACTGTATTATCCGTGCCAGAATAGCCGCTGCATCTCATATACCGCGGTTTGCTATTGCGTTGCAGCTTGTTTTCAGATGCAACCTTTTTGCATCCATTCCGTTATGAGTTAAACTGTGTTACATGTCCGATCACGTGACGTCTGATACTTCGCTTACGCCGGACCAGTTGAGAGCGGAAAAGGAGCTGGTGAAGCGAGCCCAGCACATCCCGGAGGCCTTCGGAGAACTGTATGAGGTCTACTACCGGCGCATATTCAACTATGCTTTGAAAAGGACGGCCAACGTCCAGCTGTCACTTGACATAACGTCGATAACCTTCCTCAAGGCATTTTCGCAGATCAAGAAATATCGATGGCGGGACGTTCCCTTCGCGGCCTGGCTTTACCGCATTGCCAGCAATGAGGTTAACGACCATTACCGCAGGGAAGGGGGAAAGCGGATAACCAGCATCGAGAGCATCGCCGACCTGGCGGACACCACAGACTATATCGACGAGGTCAACCAGGCGGAGGAAGAGCTGAGCAGACATGAGGAATTCGTAATGCTGCACCGCAAGATCTCGGAGTTGCCGCTCATCTACCAGGAGGTCATCGCGCTGAAGTTCTTCGAAAAAAGGAAGATCCGCGAGATGGTGAAGATACTGGGCAAGAAAGAGGGGACCATCAAATCGCTGCTGCACAGGGGAGTCGACAAGCTACGCGAAAAAATGAAGTGATGCAACCTTTTATGTTAAATCACATTATATTATTGGACGGAAGCACAGTGTCATGAAAAAAGAAGCGCTTATCAGGAGCCTGGAAAGCACTGAAATACCCGACCTGTTGATAGAGGGCCATAAGAACCACCTGCGCAAGGTGTTGCTGGAGGGCGCATACGCGGAATCCCTGGCTGCCGATAAAGGCAGGGCTTCGGCGGGAAGCATCTTCAGGGGTTGGCTGGACTGGCTGCGCGCGCCGGCCTGGAGGATGGCAGCCGCCAGCGGGGTGGCGCTGTTTATCATCGCTGCCGTGCTCTCGCTGTCCGTCTACCTGGCTGCACCCTCCCCTTCGGCGGTTGCCGCCGATGTGGTCAAAAGGGACCCCGGCATACAGCAGCGTCTCAATGGAACCGGCGATATAATCATTATGCGGGTAGACGTGAGGGACGGCATGGCCAGCGTTGTGTGCGGCCGCTGCATGGGAGATGTGATCGAAGCCGATGTGGATATGAATGTAAAAACGGTGGTGAGCGCACGGCGTTACGAGGGTCTTTTTGTGCCGGAGCTTACCCGGGAAGCGCGAGAGCATGCACTTAAAATCGCCGCCGCCGATGACAGGGTGAAAAGCATCATGGACAGGGGCGCGAAAGTGGAACGGGTCTTCCCCATTTTCTCCTCGGTCTCGAACATGTCTGTTATCAGCGGCTCAATTCTGAAAGTTACTCCCGCCGGGACGCAGGCTATCGTATCGATGCAGCTCGATGCCAGGACCTGGCTGGTGCTGGTCGACCTGGAAGAAGGCCGCGTCGAGCGTATTACGGAGCCGGAAGCGGATAATATGTACTACTACGAGATATTCTTTGGACCGCAAAACCTTTAATCCAATTTAAACGTATACGAACCTGGAGGTTACAAATGTCTTTATTAAAAAACTTCAGCGGGTGGCGCATTAGGATCGGAGCGCCGGCCGTTGTCATTTTAGTTACCGCGCTGGCGGTCGCCGGCTGCAGCGCAGGCCCGGTTGTTACCGATCAAAAACCCCTGATCCTTCCATCTTCATCAGCGACGGTGCAGGTAACACCGCTCTATGATGAAGGTATGGTCGTTTCTCTGTACGAAAAATGTATACCGGCGGTGGTACAGGTTGAGTCCGAGACGGTCATCTCTTCCAGATTGCTCGGCCCCTTCGGCATGGATATACCCAACGTCAGGGGACAGGGATCGGGCTTCATTATCGATACGGAAGGACACATACTTACCAATAACCACGTAGTGGACAGGGCTTCATCCGTAAAAGTCGTGCTCAGCGACGGCACCGAGCTGCAGGGAAAAGTCATCGGCGTCGATCGTAACAACGATGTTGCCCTGCTGCAGATCGATGCCTCACGCGTGCCGGCTATGTCGTACCTGGTGCTGGCCGATTCCAGCAAAGTCAAACCCGGCCAGATGGCGCTGGCCCTGGGTTCGCCCTTCGGGCTGCAGGGCTCCATCACCATCGGTATAGTCAGCGGCACAGGAAGGTCCATACCCAACTCCAACAGCCGCAACATAATGGACATCATACAGACGGATGCCGCGATCAATCCCGGCAACTCGGGAGGTCCACTGTTGAATTCGCAGGGCGAGGTGATCGGCATCAATACCGCCATTGAGGCTACGGCCAACGGTGTGGGATTTGCCGTGCCCATCAATACAGCCAAGAAGGTGCTGCCGGAGCTGCTCAAAGGCAGCACGATCAAGACCCCCTGGCTCGGCATAGAAGGCATGCCCGTAAACCAGGACCTGGCAAGCAAGCTCAATCTCAAGGCTACTAAAGGTGTGTACGTTGTCGGCGTCATGACCGGCAGCCCGGCGGACAAGGCAGGGCTGGTGAAGGGCGGCAGAAATACGCAGAATGAGCCGGGAGCAGGCGGGGATATTATCCTGGCCGTCGATGAGACTCCCGTAGCCAAAGTGGACGATATCCTTACCTACTTCAACGGCAAGAAGCCGGGAGATAAAGTGACGCTCACCATACAGAGAGGCGATGAGAAAATCTCGGTGCCGGTCGAGCTGGCTGAATGGCCCGACAGGCTGCCCGGATATTACGAGTTCAATCAGGACAACGGCCCGGAATGGATTCCCGGGCCGGACTCAAACCAGAACGAGTTCCAATTCGGTCCATTCGAATTCCGCTCGAAGTAGACTGGATTAGTCGCTATCGGTCATTGCGAGCCCGCATCTATATACCGTCATTGCGAGGAGACGAAGGCGACGCGGCAATCTGTCGTTATCGTGGTATACAACACAAGATTGCCACGCTTCGCTCGCAATGACGATAGGTAAAATAAAGACAATGACAGGGCGAAAAATGCTCGCAATGACACACAAGGGAGCTACAGGAATTTCTGCATCCAGATAACGTCGAAATCCCGGCCGAACTTTTTCCCGATGCGGTGGAAGCGTCCGCATTCTTTGAATCCGTGCTTCAGATGGAAATTAAGGCTGACCTCGTTGACCGAGGATATATTGGCCAGCAGGGTTTCCACACCGGCGGCGCGGGCATCAATAATAATAGTCGCCATAAAGCGTGCGCCAATGCCTTTGCGCTCATGCTGAGGAAGTATGAAGTAGGTGATCTCACCGGCCCGCCTGAATGCCTCGGCAATTTGGTGATGCCTTAAAAGGGCGAAGCCTATCACTTTTTTATCGGGCGTTTCCGCCACGTAGAAAGCCCCTGCCCGGCTCATATTTTTAAGCAGGTCGAAGACTTCCGGCCCCACTTTTTTATCCGGGTAGGCGGCGAAGCTGTTCTCCACGAAGTAGTTGAAGATTCCGGTGACGGCGCTGCGGTCCTCCTCACGCACCCGCCTTATCACATAAGCCTGCATCGATCAAACCTCAATAAAAAGTGTACTTCAAATCCCTATCGATGGAGGTCCTTCGCCCGTTGCGGGTGCGGTATCCTCTCTGGCCAGCCAGGACAGGACAATGGCTGCCACACACATGGCTGCGCCCACGAAACAGGCGGCGCTGAAGCCGGTCAGCAGCAGATCTTTAGGCACCTCTATGAGGGTCTGCGCCGAGCTCAAATCGGCCAGCGGGATAAAGGCCGAAAATGCTGTTTCAAAGATGGCCACGCCCAGCACCATGCCCAGGTTCTGCATGGCCCTGGATGCCGCGGACGCCTCGCCCTGATTGTTAGCCGGGATGGAGCTCAGCATGAGGCTGTTGTTGGGGGAGACGAACGTACCCATCGATACGCCTATCCATGCCAGATAGATCATCATGGGGATGAGAGAGGGGAGCCCCATCGTCAGCGCCAGGAAAATCAGGGCCGCGGCGGCGGAGACCATGCCGGCGCAGCACAGCAAGCGCCGGCCGATGCGGTCGGACAGACGTCCCATGTAAAGGCTGGTAATAATATAAATGACGGAGCTGATCAAAAAGATGGAGCCGATCATGCTGGATGACAGTCCCTGGATAAAGGTCAGATAAAAGGGGAAGAGGAAATTGCCTCCTGAATACATGCTCCAGGCGGCCAGCGCCGCGAACGAGCCGAAGGCGAAGCTGGCGGTTTTGAAAAGGGCCATATCGAGCAGAGGGTCGCGGCACCTTTTCTCCCACAGCACGAACGCAACAAAGAGCAGGGCGGAGAGTGCGAATGAGCCCCAGATGCCCCAGTGGCCCCATCCCAGCTGCTGGCCGCGGTTGATCGCGCCCACAAGCAGCGCCAGGGCGATGAAACTCATTATCGCTCCGGCGAAATCGAAAGGCGGCAGTTTAACGCCCTTTTCACGGTGCACGCGATCGTTGGGCATGACTTTAAGCGCTACAATCACAGCGGCGATGCCGACCGGCACATTGAACCAGAAGATCCAGTGCCAGTCCAGATATTGCGTGATGAAGCCGCCCATGGGCGCGCCTATTATCACACCCATACCGGCCCCCGTAGATGTTATACCGAATGCCCAGCCGCGCTTTCCCGGTGGTATGTATCTTATTATCATGGCCATGCCCACGGCGTACAGCATGGAGGCGCCCAGTCCCTGCACACAGCGAGCGCAAGCCAGCAGATAGAGGGTAGGCGCCAGACCGCTGAGGAAGGAGCCGATGGCGAACAGGGCGAACCCGGCAACGAACACGACTTTGAAGCCGGTCCTCTCTCCGATCTTGCCGAAAATGAGCAGCGTGCTGGTGATGATCAGCAGGTAGGTCAGCGTGATGAGAGCGGCATCGGTGGGGCTGGCGTTGAAATCGGAGGCGATGGTGGGCAGGGCCACATTGACTATGTAGGTGTCCAGCGCAGCCATAAATGCTGCGAATGCCACGCTGATTACAATCCAGAGCTGACGCCGGCTGTCCTGAACGATGTAGTCATTCATTCGTAATCCAGATATTTAACTGTCCGTTCTATTAAGAGAGATTATAACAGAAGGGCATCCTTGAGTGATGCCCTTCTGTTATTTCTGTAGATTCGAATATTTTATTTAGCCGGCTGAGGGGGCGCCGGGTTCACCAGGTCACCCGTCAGCTTGCCGGGGATCTCTTTGACCAGCTCATCCACCGACCAGAAGCCCTCGGCCTTGTTGATCTCCTTGATCAAAGCGGGCTCTGAGTACAGGCCGACCTGATTGAGATTGATGAAGATGGTCCTGCCGTTGATGTTGGCCGCCTCGTCTGTGCAAAGAAAGACCACGACAGGGGCGATGTTCTCCGGTTTGGAGGCGAACATCTGGCTGATCATGGCCTCGAACTGCGCCTTGTCGGTGATGCCGGCCGCCGCAGCCCTTTTCTCCCAGGCTGCCTTGAGTTCAGGGGTGACCGTCATGCGGGTAGCCGCATTGGGGCGGATGGCATTGCAGGTCACGCCGTATTTGCCCATATCCAGAGCTGCTGAGCGTGTGAATCCCACGATGCCCTCTTTAGCAGCGCTGTAGTTGGTCTGTCCCATGTTGCCCAGTCCTGCGATGGAAGAGGTGTTGATGATGCGTCCCCACCTTTGCTGGCGCATATAAGGGGCGGCTGCCCTGGTGCAGTAAAAATGTCCGTAGAGGTGAATCTTGAGGATGATATCCCACTCTTCCTCGCTCATGTTGAAGAGCATGCGATCGCGCAGGATGCCTGCG
>JBAZLT010000042.1:0-9045 GCA_041650115.1 Dehalococcoidia bacterium
TTCTCTCCGAGCTTGAAATCCTCGAAATATTTCATGATGCTCCTACCCCCTGGAGATTTCCGCCTATTTTATAACAATTAATAAATCATGTAAACCGGTTGTCAATCGCAAATCCGCCCCGATAATTGATCGTAAAATACGTATGACGAAATATATTGATTAACCGATTAGTTAATATTGATTAAGGGTTAATCATTTTGATAAAATGGCGGGCAGCCCGGCAAGTTGGTATCCCGGCCGATGACAGGGCAGGTAAAAGCCGGATATGTGAAGACAGGAGGATAAGCCATGGACTTCAAGTTCAGTGCTGAAGAGGAAGCATTCCGCGGAGAAGTAAAGGCCTGGTTGAAAACCGCAATACCCAAGCGCTGGCGTGAGCTGCCTACCGGTTTCTGGCAGGAGACGGAGGAGTCGTGGAAAATATCGCGCGAGTTTCAGAAGAAACTCGGAGCGAAGGGGTGGCTGGCGCCGGCTTACCCTGTTGACATGGGCGGTGCGGGACTGGGCCACATCAAGCGCCTTATACTGGCCGAGGAGCTCACCTATAGCGACGCGCCGGTCAGCATCGAGACGGAGATCACGGTCAACTGGGTAGGCATGGCGCTGCAGCATTTCGGCAGCGACGAGCAGAAAAAGGACTACATCCCGCGCATCGCAAAGGGCGACATAATATTCTGCCTCGGTTATAGCGAGCCCAACGCGGGCTCCGACCTGGCTTCCCTGCAGACGCGCGCCACGGAGCAGGGGGACAACTATATCGTCAACGGCCAGAAGATCTGGTGCAGCTATGCCCACTATGCCGACTACTGCTGGCTGGGCGCCGTAACCGATCCCGAGGCGCCCAAGCACCGCAACATGAGCATGTTCGTAATAGATATGAAGAGCCCGGGCATCACCATCCGCCCGCTCATCAATGTCATCGGCTGCCATTCCTTCAACGAAGTCTTTTTCGATGATGTGCGCGTCCCCAAAAACGGTCTGGTCGGCCAGAAGAATAACGGCTGGTTCCAGCTTGCCATGGCGCTGGACTTCGAGCGATCCGGCGTTCAGACCGCGGCTTGGAACAAGCTGATCCTGGACCACATGATCAAATACGCCAGGACCAACAGGAGAAATGGCCGGCTGATATCCGAGGATGCTAACATGCGCAGCCTGATGGCCGAGATGGCCATCGAGATCGAGGTGGCGCGCATGCTCTGCTACCGCATAGCGTGGATTTACAGCAAGGGCGGGCATTCCAACTACGAGTCATCCCAGGCCATGATCTTCGGCAGCGAGCTGCTGCGCAGGATATCGGACGCCGGTATGCGCGTGCTGGGGCAGTATGGCCAGCTCGCCTTCGGCTCCCCGCGGGCGGTGGGAAATGCCGAGATGTTCAGGAGCTACCTGGCGTCGCTGTCCATCGGCGTGGGCGGTGGCACCAATGAGATTCAGCGCAACATTATCGCCATGCGCGGTCTGGGACTGCCGCGCAAATAGCTGTATCTGAATATATGAGGTGTACTCAGGCTTATGGATTTTCGCTTAAGCGAAGCTGAAAACAAATTCAGACAGGAAGTCGAGAAGTTCATTCTCGCCGAGATGCCGCAGGGCTATGCAGAGAGGGATTTGTATTGGCCGGGTGGTTATGGTGCAATTGGTGAATTCGAGATCAGGGATCCGGAAGTGGAGAAATTCAGACGCAAAATGGGTGAGCGCGGATGGCTTACCATGGCCTGGCCGAAGGAATACGGAGGAGGCGGCCGATCGTTTGTGGAACAGGCCATATTTTTTGATATTGTCAGCTACCACGGAGCGCCGGGAATGGACGTTTCAACACTTATTTCCGGGCCTACCATCCTCCGGTTCGGCAGCGAGGAGATGAAACGGGAGTGGATACCCAGAATAGTTAAAGGCGACCTCAAATTCTGGCTGGCCTACAGCGAGCCCAACGCAGGCTCAGACCTGGCCGCCATTCAGACCAGGGCTGTCGAGGACGGCGATTTTCTGGTGGTCAACGGACAGAAGATCTGGGGCAGCGGCGCGCACGTCGCGGACTGTGGCTGGATGGTAGCACGAACGGATATGGATGCCCAACCCTACAAAGGAACCACGCTGTTCATCGTGGACAACAAGACGCCCGGCATCACCATCAGGCCCATCATCAATATCGACGGCTTTCACTCGTTTAATGAAGTGTTTTTCGATAACGTCCGCGTGCCTAAAGCGAACGTGGTGGGCGAGATGAACATGGGCTTCTACTACCTCATGGTGGCGCTGGACTTCGAGAGGCTGGTCATATCCATGGGAGGTTTCCGCCGGCGCTTCGAGGACCTGGTTAAATATGCCGGGGAAACGAAGCGCAACGGCAAATTGCTCAGCCGGGATGCCCGGATCAGGGCCAGACTGGCGGAGCTCGCCATCGACATTGAGATCGCCTATGTGCTCTACTACCGCACGGCATGGATGATGGACAACAACCTCTTCCCCAACATCGAGGCTTCGGAGATCAAGCTGGTGACTACCATACTCAGCAGGAAGCTGGCCGATACCGGCCTGGAGATAATGGGCCCCTGCGGGCAGCTCTGGCCCGGTTCCAAATATGCTCCGATCAAGGGCAGGTTCGCGCTGGGATACCTGGACTCTCTGTCGGCCGTCATCGGCGCGGGCACCTCCGAAATACAGAGGAACATACTGGCCCAGCGCGGGCTGGGGCTCAAGCGTAAATGAGTCAGCACAACAGTATTAATAAAAACCGGGAGGGACAAACATGGATCTGGGATTGAACGAAGAACAGGAGATGTTAAAGAAATCGGCGCGCGAATTCCTGAGCAAGGAATGTCCCAAGAAGCTCGTGCGGGAGCTGGATGAAAGCGAAAGCGGACTCTCGCAGGACCTCTGGAAAAAGATGGCCGAGCTGGGCTGGATGGGTTTGCCCTTCCCCGAGAAATACGGCGGAAACGGCGGCAGCCTGCTGGACCTCACCGTCCTGCTGGACGAGATGGGATACAACATAGTGCCCGGCCCCTTCTTCTCCACAGTGGTGCTTTCCGGCTTCACGCTGCTCGAGGCGGGGAGCGATAAGCAGAAGGAAACATATCTGGGCAAGATATGTTCCGGCGATATGATCATGACGCTGGCGCTGACCGGCATGGAGGGCACCTATTCCCCCGCCTCGCTGGACGCGGAGGCCAAATCATCCGGCGGGAATTATGTTTTGAACGGGACCAAAATGTTCGTTCCGGATGCCAACACAGCCGATTACATGCTGGTCGTAGCGCGCACCAAAAAGAGCTCCGACCCGGAGGACGGCGTGAGCATTTTCCTGGTGGACGCCAAAAGCACAGGCCTGAAGGTTACGCTGCTCAAGACGCTGGGACGGGACAAGCTGTGCGAGGTGAGCTTAAAGGACGTGAAGGTGCCGGCGGACAACCTTGTGGGGAAGTTTAACGGCGGATGGCCGGTCATCAAGTCCATACTCAGGAAGGCCGCCGTCTGCAAGTCCGCCGAGATGGTGGGCGGCGCCCAGGCCTCCCTCGATATGGCGGTCAGCTACGCCAAGGAGAGGGTCCAGTTCAACCGCCCCATCGGCGCCTTCCAGGCCATACAGCACTACTGCGCCAACATGGTCACCGACGTGGACGGCTCACGCTTCATTACCTACAAGGCGGCCTGGACCGAGAGCGAGGGGCTGCCCTCCGATATGGAGGTCTCCATGGCCAAGGCCTGGACCAGCGACGCGTTCAAGCGCGTGGCCGTGCTGGCCCACCAGATATTCGGCGCCATCGGCTTCACCATGGACCACGATATGCACCTTTACTTCCGCAGGGCCAAGGCCGGCGAAATAGCCTATGGCGACGCCGACTTCCACCGCGAGAACGTGGCCGTGCAGCTCGGACTTTAATAGCCATATTTCAGCGCTTTAAACAGCGGGCGGCCGCTCGGCCGCCCGCTGTTATTTTGCCTGCATGGCGGCATGCTCGGCCGGCAAATCCGCAGCCGACGGACCGGCGTATATGAATCTGGATTTTTGGCCTCCTCTTAGATTAGAATATAGCGTTTTAAAAAGGACTGACGAGTTGTCTCAGAATACGAATCGCCCTGCGCTTGACTATATCTTTCATCCGCGTTCCACTGCGGTGGTGGGCACCGTCCCCGATTCGCTCAACAAGTTCAAGCTGGGCAACCAGTTTGTAAGGATGCTGATCGAGTACGGTTACAAGAATCCGCTCTACGCGGTAGGAGAGGGAGAGGGTGAGGTTTGCGGCATCAGGATATATCAAAGCATTAGCGCTATCCCCGGCCCGGTCGACTACGTGATCACCGCCGTCCAGAGCAAGTACGTCCTTCAGCTCGTGGAGGAATGCGGCAGGAAAGGCGTCAGGGTGATGCACTTCTTCACCTCCGGTTTCGGCGAGATCGAGGACAGCTCGGGTAGGGATTTGCAGGACCGGATGGTGGACATCGCCCGCCGCTACGGGATTCGCATTATCGGTCCGAACTGCATGGGCATATACTGCCCGGAGTCCGGCCTGGCCTTTGGTACGCATTTCTCAAAAAAGCCCGGCAGTGTGGGATACCTGGCGCAGAGCGGAGGGCAGTGCATCATCGGCATCAGGGAGGCCAACCGGCGCAACATCGATTTCAGCAAGGTCATCAGCTACGGCAATGCCAGCGACATCAACGAGTGCGACCTGCTGGAGTATTTCACGGATGACCCCTCTACTCAGATCATCACCGCCTACATCGAGGGCACCAACCAGGGGCCGCGCCTGCTCAAGGCTTTGCGAAGGGCAGCCGGGGCCAAGCCCGTTATCGTATTCAAATGCGCGGACACGGGCGGGGGCTCGCAGGCGGCCGTGTCCCATACCAGCGCCATCGCCGGATCGAGCCTGACCTGGGAAGCTCTGCTGCGCCAGACCGGCGCCATCAGGGTGTACAACGTCCAGGAGATGTTCGATGTGGTGACCGTGCTGCAGCGCTGCCCTGAGATCACCGGCCTGCGAACGCTGGTGGTCGGCCACGGTGGCGGCTCCTGCGTGCAGGCCTCGGACGACACCTGCCGCGCCGGCCTCACCATGCCCCTGCTGCCGCAGAAATACAAGCAGGCCCTCTGGGATATATACAAGTTCGATGCCGGTAACATCTTTAAGAATCCGCTTGACATAAATCCTTACTGGGGAGTCGATAAGGCCAGGGAGGCCCTGGCCGCCGTGGGTGTCTGGGATGGGGTGGATGTGATACTGCTGCATTCTACGCCGGAGCAGGACCCCTTTGTGCCGCGCGAATTCCAGTTTAAGCTGCATACGGACGCCCTCGTGGGTTGGGGTGAGGTTGCGCCTAAGCCCGTTGTGATGGCCATGAACGTGAATACCGTTCCCGGCGACGACGGCCTGCCCGAGAAATCCTTCCAGAGGCTGCTCGACGGTGGTTTCGCCGCGTTTCCTACGGTCGCACGGGCCGCCACCGCCCTGGTGCGCGCTTACGGATATTACCGGCGCAGGGCCGGCAGTCGCAAGTCCCTTTAATCAACCCCTTTAATCAGCCCGGGCAACCTTCATAGAAACCTCCTCCGGCGTTCATTATAAATTCACAATCCGGCTATAGAATGTCCTTGTAAATAAAAGCGCAAAGGAGGCGCACTATTATGAATAGCTGGAATAGGATCGTTACTCCTGTAATCATCGCAATATTGCTGGTCGTTGCCGCTGTCGGCATTACACTGGCTGTAACCAACGGCAATGTTGCCCAGGCGGCGTCGCAATCATACCAGGCAGGGCAGGGTTCAGATGCGCAGTATGCGCGCGGCCCCTGGTGCTCGGGAGGCACATGTTTTGGGCAGGGAACAGGAACTGATGACCCGGATGACGTTTATATACCGGGTGGAGCCAGATGCCCCGCCTGCCCGGGTTATAACCAGGGCGGTACCGGCGGAACAACCGGTTACAGGGGCGGTTGCTGCTTCCGATAGTGATATGACAGTTTCCTCTGATGTATAACCATCCTCCTGCAAAGGGACGAAGCCTCGACCTCTTCGTCCCTTTATTTTATGTATGCTAAAATCAGCGCAGAGGAGTATCTGAAAATGTCGCGCAGAAAGATACTGGTAGTAGATGACGAGACCAAGGTTTGCGAGCTGGTCAGGGCCTATCTCGAAAAGGACGGCTTCGACGTCATACTGTCGGGAAACGGCAAAGACGCGGTGGAGAAGGCGCGCACGCTCAAACCGGATCTGATTGTGCTCGACCTCAATCTCCCCAGCATGGACGGTATAGATGTCTTCCGCGCAGTGCGTGCCTTCTCGGACATGCCGGTCATTATGCTCACGGCCAGGGATGACGAGGTGGACAAGATCGTGGGGCTGCAGATCGGCGCCGACGATTACGTCACCAAGCCCTTCAGCCCGCGCGAGCTGTCGGCCAGGGTTGCCGCAGTGCTGCGCAGGTATTCGGATGGCGCCAGGACGGCGGAAAGGCTTGTCAGCGGGGACCTGCTGGTCGACTTCGACAGGCACGAGGTTAAATATAAGGACGATGTGGTCGGCCTGACGGCGGCCGAGTTCAAACTCCTGGCGGTGATGGCCCGCAGTCCCGGGCGAGTCTTCACACGCCTGCAGCTCATGGACTCCGCCTTCGGCGAGACCTACGAGGGCTATGACCGGACTATCGATGCGCATATCAAGAACATCAGGCAGAAGCTTGCCAAGATAGGGGGCGACGAAGATAATCCGGTGATAACGGTGCGGGGAGTGGGATATAAACTGGAGCAGCCGCATGAATAGCCTGTCGGTCAAGCTCAGCCTGCTTTTTGCCGGTCTGGCGCTGCTAAGCATCGGCGCACTGGCCATATGGGTCAACCAGGCCGTGAACGCCAATTTCAGTACCTATTGCGAGCAGCACAGCACTACCTGCATGTGCGAGCATCCGGAGACGGGTGCTATGGGACTGGGACAACCCGAACAAACCTTCCTGCAGGACTCGCAGCGCTCGCTGGGCGTTGCAGCGGTCGTGGCGCTGGCTGTGGCCGTGGCGCTGGGAGTTATCGTCAGTGTGCTGGTGACCAGACCCATGCGGGAGCTGGCGTCCTCGGCGCGCAAGGTGGCCTCCGGCGACCTGTCCCAGCGCGTTACGCACAGGAGCGACGACGAGGTCGGTGATGTGTCCGCCGCCTTCAATACCATGGCCGAGCAGCTTGAGATGAAGGAGAGGAGCCGCAAGCAGTTGCTGGCTGATGTTGCCCACGAGCTGCGCAATCCGCTCAGCGTGGTGCAGGGCAACCTGGAAGCCTGGCTGGACGGCGTGATCGCGCCCACCCCCGAGCAGATAGCCCCGGTTTACGATGAAACGGTGCTGCTTAACCGGCTGATCGGCGACCTGCGTGAGCTCACGCTGGCCGAGGCGGGGCAGTTGAAGCTTGAAATCGAGGAGACCGACCTGACGGAACTCATCAACGCCGAGGCGGCCGTCTTTCAGGCCCGCTGCCAGGAGAAGGGAGTTGCCATGTCAACCGACCTGGCCCCGGACCTGCCGCGCGTCAAAATAGACGGCCTGCGTGTCAGGCAGGTTCTGCACAACCTGCTGGAGAACGCCCTGCACTTTACTGCGCCGGGAGGCGGCATCAGCATCAGCGCCGTCAAGGACGGGAGCAACGGCGTAATGGTTTCCGTTTCCGACACGGGCAGCGGCATCGATCCCGCCGATCTACCCTATATCTTCGACCACTTCTACAAGGCCGACCGGTCTCGGCAGCGCAACTACGGGGGCGCCGGCATAGGGCTGGCGCTGGTGCGCAAGTACGTGGAGCTGCATGGCGGAAAGGTCTGGGCGGAGAGTGAGCCGGGCAGGGGCAGCACTTTCAGATTTACATTACCTGCTGCGGCCTAAACGCGGGAAGAACCTGGGCACCCTCTGTTTATATTCAAGATAGGCCCGGCCGAACTTCATCTCCATCTCCTTTTCCTCAACCAGTGTGACCTGGAAGTAAAAGAAGAGCACCAGCAGCGGAGAGAAGATCAGGGTCAGCGCGATGGAGCCGGTCAGCACTCCCACGCTGAAGAATATCAGGAATATGCCCATCAGCATGGGATTGCGGCTGTACGCGTAGAGCCCGGACGTGATGAGCTCCTGGGGCGGATTGATCGGCACGGGTGTTCCCCTGGCCTTGAAGAACTGCACGTAGGTCCAGAGCACCGCGGCCGCGCCGGGCAGGAGCAGTATCAGTCCCAGTATGAGGTTCCAGGGCATGTACATTATTTGAGGCAGGTTCAGCCACCTGTCGGTGAAGTATGCGCCGATGAAGAAGAGGGCCAGAAAGCAGCCGAAGAGGAGCGCCGTCAGCGCCGTGTAGAGCCAGCGTTTCCTGCTTTCTCCGGCCCTGGCCATGCGGAAGATGGCGTCGGCGATGCGTTCGAAAATGCCCATTTTCAGGCGATTATACAACGACGGGAGTATAAATGGAACAGGGGGCCCTGCGGCCCCCCGGTCCTATTTAAGGAGGTTTGGATTGTGGGTACCGGCCGTTTAAGTGTACGGGTGCCTGCCGTGCAACGCGCCTATGGTCCATTTATGCCACTGCTCGCGCAGCTCGGTCGGCTCCATCATGGAGGTGTGGTGCCCTGTTGAGATCATGACCTGCTTGGGCTCGCTGGCCATGGCGTAGGAGTAAAGGAACCTGTTGTAGGGTGCGGTCTGGTCGCCCAGGCAGAATACGAAAAGCTTGGCGCACCCCTCAAGTTCCGCCAGCGCCTCAGAAGGCCTGGTCTTGATCCAGAATTCCAGGAACCGCCTCCAGTTCACGCGTATTTTCACTTTATTAATCCAGTTGAAATACTGGAACATCGTCCGGGCGATCAGCCGCAGCAGAGGATGGGCGAAGTGCTTCGGGTTCCTCATAACACTGTTCCGGATCTCGCCGGGGCAGGCCAGGGCCACCAGCACCCTGGCTTTTTTGAGCTTGCCCGCCGCCAGTATGGCGGAGAACGCGCCCATGCTGTGGCCTATCAGTCCCATGCTCTTGCGGTCGACCTCCGGACGGCTGCGCAGGAACTCCCACGCGTCCAGAACGTCG
>JBAZLT010000043.1:0-8961 GCA_041650115.1 Dehalococcoidia bacterium
AACCTGCGATTTTCTCAAACATCTTATTTGCCAGTTGGAATACACCGTCCTGCACGATGGCCACGCCATCGTATGCCTCTTCCACCAGTGTGCCATATGTTTCTTCCGATTCCTGTAGTCGCTCTATCCCTTTAATACGTGCAACTGCGCCTCCAATGCTGTTAGCTACCGTTTCCAGTATAGGGCGTATGGTTGCGGGAATCTTGATCAAGTTACGGAATCCCAAATTCAGGCAGGCGACGACCTGGTTCCTGTGTACAACGGGTATTGCGACCACTGCCCTGATGCTTTGTCCAAACATTTTTCGATCCATGCTAGGGTATCGCTCTTCATGCAACGAATAGACGGGCGCCCCGGCCATCACAATTCCGGCAAACCGCGAACGTTTGCTATAGCTAGAAACGGCTGTAGCATAAGCGGCAGTGAATCCTTTGTGAGTCGTCAGGTTGAGTTTACCTGAAACCGGGTCCACCAGGTATATGCCGCCGCAATCTGCTTCGGTAATGTTCAGGGCGGCTTCGAGGATTAAATTGAGAATGTCATTCAGGTTGTAATTACTGGCACAAGCTCTGAACAGGTCACGTACGATGATCGCCGCTCTTTCTGCTCGTTTGCGCTCGGTTATATCTTCGAATAAAGCAATGAACTGCTTTTGCGAGGGGATAAAAGCATTGATTCTGAGATATTTGCTGATCCGGTTGTGATAGAACTCGATTTGCAGGGGTTTTCTCGCCTGAGCAACCTTGCCGTAAATGTCGATCCATCGGCCTTCAGTTTCGGGGAATATCTGTTCTACAGCTTTCCTGGTTATCTTTACCTGTGGCTGTATGCCGAATAGCCTGCGGACGGCTTGGTTTGCCTCCAGTAACAAGAAATCAACCGGTTTGTTGGTATCATCATAGATAAGCTTGCCGCGCACAAAAGCGACACTCGTCTGTTTGAAAGCGTTTGAATAGGGTGAGGAATTATTCCGGGTAGCCTTCTTTCGGGTGCCTGGTTCTTTAGCTGATCGATTTTTTTTCGGACCGCGGTTGTTTTTCATACGCTGGCCGAGATAAAAGGCAATGCTGCTGATCAGGCATAAAAATTTATCGGTTGGGAATATCATAACATGAGAAATCGCAGGATTCAATTTAAGTGTCTGATATGGAATGGCGAATTATAGTGGGAATGCTTTCAACGATATCAATAGTTTGTTCCTTTACGGTGCCGAGGCCTTGTCTGTAGAAGGCCGGTCTAAAAATTTTTTTAGATTGACATTCGCCAGATGACCAAGCTGTTTAATTTGTTCGATTTGTTCTGGTATGATGTTTCTATGCAGCAGTTGTTTCAGTGTTACAGATGCGGCGCTCAGAATTACATAGGGCAGGCTTACTGCTGGAATTGTCACGAAAAATTTCAGTATTACTGCCCGTGGTGCAATAGCCCGGTTGAAGTTACATACACGCATTGCTCCAATTGCCGCGCGCCATTGCCGTGGCCGGCGCAGCAGTCTCCAGACTATCAACTTTCCCAATTGCAGGGTAAGTCCTGGCAGACATATCCGGCCGGAGGTCATAGTGTCCCTCAAATACAGGCAGACTATAATAATATCCAGACTGACAGCAAACGCGTAAGCAAAGAAAACAAGCCTGTCTGGCGGTCGCCTTGGGTGATTGCTGCGGCATGCCTGATACTGGTTGCAGCAATAACCCTGGCGGTATTTAACATCCCCGGCGTAATTAAACAGCCGGGCAATCCTTTTCCAGGCGTACAGCTCCTGCTCAACCAACCCGCGCCAAACACGGGGCCAACTGATAACGAATTCTAAATTTATGAGATAGCGGCACGTTTAAACTTGCCACACTCTTACTGTTACTACAGCTGTCCCAATTTCAGGCTGATTACAGCTCGTTGAATATGCTGCGGATGGACCTCCAGGGGCTCCAGCCTGCGGCATTGAAAGCCTTCACTTTTCAGTAGCAAGTGGTACCATCGATATAAGCCTTCACTGTTGATGATTCCCACGGTTACCTTATCACCTGCGGGCTTAGACAACGATGCGCCCGCAGGTGATGAAGGGCAGCTATCATCGTAATCAGAACAGATAGATTTGCAAGCTTGTTCAAACGGACACACCCTGTTATTCCCTGGCAAATTGATACTGCAGCCATGAAGTGGCGTTGTCTACTAATGCCCTATCGTGGATCACGGGCACTTTAGTACCGGCGGTGCATGTAACCGGGCCGGTTGAAGCGCGACAATAATCGGTTGCGAGTAATCGTATACATACATTACCATCCGTCTCATTATGCGAGACGTGCCCATACTGCCGGGCGAGTATTCGAACTGGAAGGATACCGGCTGTGAGCTTCATCCCCTCTGTCTGGAATGCCCCTTTCCGCGCTGTCTGGAGGAGAAGCCGCGGGGGAAGCAGCAGACCCGTCTTAAGATGAGGGCTTATGCGATGAGGAAGATGAGGCTTTCCGGCGTAAGTGTGCGGACGGTGGCAAGGGCCTTCGGAGTCAGTGTGCGCACCGTGCAGCGGGAGATGAAGAGGAGGAGAAGGTTGCTGAAGATGATCAGATTGAGATCGCAATAACAGACTACGTCATTGCGCGCGATAGCGAAGCAATCTTCTGAACTATTACACATCACACAGGATTGCTTCGTAGCTGCGCTTCTCGCAATGACCGGGGGATATGACTGCATAACATGTGAGATATATGACTATGGATTTGGATATCAAAAGCCTGGACCAACTGGACCGCGCGCGTCTCGCAGCCTACAGGGCGAACCTCGATTTTTATAACGGTACTCAGTGGTCTGAGCGCTCACGCTACCGCCAGCTCGTCTTTAACTACGTCCGCATCGCTGTAGATAAGGTCACCAGCTATTTGATGAACGAGCTTAATTTTGCCTGCGATCCTGAGGTAAATACATCGGAAAACAAATCCCTGCAGGAAAAGGCGAAAAGGGCTGAAGAGCTCATCTATTCGGTTTACGACCGCAACAACTGCGCTGAGCTGGACTATACCACCGAGATTGATACGGCCATACTGGGTGACGGTTGCTACAAAGTAACCTGGGATACTATAGAGAAAAGGATACGCATCACGGCGCCGGACGTAAACGGCATCTTCGCCTGGTGGCGTGGTGATGATATCACACAACTATACCGCGTCGCTTCACGTTACCAGCTTTCGTCGGACGAGGCTGTCGCTCTTTATAGCCACAAGAGCAACAAAAAGAACGTCACGGTCACTGAGGTCTGGGATGTGAAGGCCTTCATGCTCTATCTGGACGACCGGGCCATCGAACGAAAGCCCAATCCCTACGGATTCATTCCTTTTGTCATCTTCCCCAACCTGCGCCAGCCCAAGCAGTTCTGGGGTCTTTCCGATATTCCTGCGCTGCGCGAGCCGCAGCGCGAGTTAAACCGCGCCCTCACCCAGCTTTCACGCATTCTCGAGGTTTCCGGCAACCCCATCGCCGTCCTCGAGGGTGTAGAGCAGTCCGAGAATATCCAGGTGGCGCCGGGCGCCGTCTGGAATGTCCCTCCTGATGCCCGCGCTTACCTGCTCGACCTGCTGCAGGGCGGCGGCATCAGGCTGCACATCGACTATATCGATCTGGTCTACCGCACCATGCACGACCTGTCTGAATCGCCCCGCGCCTCCTACGGCGGAGTCGAACGCGATCTCTCAGGCATCGCCCTTGAGGTCGAGCTGCAGTCGCTGCTGCAAAAGGTGAGACGCAAACGACTGATCAGGACCAATGTCTACCGGCGGCGCAATGAGATGGTGCTGTCCCTGCATAAAAAGTTCGCCCGCCAGGACTTTACTGGCGTGAGCCAGCGCATCCTCTGGGGACAGGTGCTGCCGCAGGACCGCGAGCGCGAAGCCCAGAATGAACAGATCATGGTGCAGTCGGGTATCCATTCCAGACGCACCGCCATGGATAACCTGTCGGTGCGCGACCCTGAGGCGGAATTCGAAAAGTGGATGTCTGAACGCAGACGCATATTGGAAATGAACAGTGAGTTCAAAGTGCAGACCGGCTACGGCAAAGCGAGAGAGAGAAGCACGGCCGCTGAGACGGATGCTGCGCTTTAAACAAGGAGGATACTTTGAAAGAAGAGGTCAATGCACAGGTTTCCGAATCGGAACAAAAGGGTGTAACCGCAGCTGTACCTGTAATAACGGAAGAAAGCGGTAAGCTGGGCGAGCTGGAGAGTGCGCTCGGTGAGTCGAGGAAATCGCTGGAGGAAAAGACCGGAGAATGCGACCGGCTCAAGTCGGCGCTGGACGATGCCGTGAGCGCCTATCGCAGGCTGGCTGTCAGCACCAGCCCGCTCTACTCCGACGATATCATCAGCGGAAGATCGATCGAGGAGATCGACGCCTCGATAAAGAAGGTCAACGGCCTCGTGAAAAAGATGAGGTCGTCCCTCGAGGCTGAGCTGAAGGAACTGACCGTACCCGCCGGCGCGCCCGAAAGGTCCGCCCCCGATACGTCCGGCCTCTCGCCCAGGGAGAAAATCAAACAGGGCCTGGAAAAGAAATAAATGAATCATCCTTACCCCTGAAACGTAGGGGCGGGTTTTTAAACCCGCCCGAATCGGGCGCAGATGAAGCAACGCCCCTACAGGAACAGGATTGCCGCGCCCTGCGGGCTCGCAATGACGTTGTGTAGCTGTGCGAAGCTAAAGCAACGCCCCTACGCGGGACATTTGAAAACGGGCGCAGCTAAAGCAACGCCCCTACGAGGGATCTTGAAAACGGGCGCAGCTAAAGCAACGCCCCTGCGACAACGCCCCTACAGGGAGATGGGAGAAGGGGCTTGCCCCTTCTCGTAAAACTATCCCCCTCTCCTCGAGGAGAGGGGCAGGGGTGAGGTGATAAAAGGAGAAAAACATTATGGCAACATTACTAACCGAGGCTTCAAAATTATCTAATGACGTCCTCTACCAGGGCGTCATCGAAACCATCGTCAAGGACAGCCCTCTGCTGCAATTGCTGCCCTGGATCGAGATCCAGGGTAATGCCCTGACCTATAACCGCGAGCTAACCCTGCCCTCCGCTGAATGGCACGCTGTCAACGACGACTGGACCACCAGCCCGGCCGTTACGTTCACCCAGAAGACCGCCACGCTGGCCATACTGGGACAGAACGCCGATGTAGACAACTATATCCGCCAGACACGCTCCAATATCCAGGATGTGGAGTCGGCCATCATCGAGCTTACCGCCAAGGCTATACGCCATGAACTGGAGGACAAGCTGATCTATGGCGACAACACGACCAGCCCCAACCAGTTCGACGGCCTGGTCAAACTCATCAATACCGGCTCGGCCTCCGATCAGCTCATCGCAGCCGGCGCCACGGGCGCCACGCTCGCACTCTCCATGATCGACCAGCTCATCGATGCCGTCAAGGGAGGCAAGCCCGATTTGCTCATGATGAGCAGGCGTTCCCGCCGCAAGATCATGGCACTGGCCAGGGCCGCCGGCAATAACCTGGAAGTGGGAAAAGGCGCGCTGGGCGAGTTCGTCCAGTACTACAACGGCATACCCATCTCTATCAACGACTTCATCAAGGATACGCATACTCTTGCGGGGAGCGTCGAAACCGCCTTCACTGGCGATACCTGCTCCACCATCTATGCGCTCTCCTTCGGAGAGGATGGCCTGTGCGGGCTGACCGACCGCAGCGGCCTGCAGGTCGTCAGGATCGGAGAGATGGAGACCAAGGACGCCTCACGCACGCGCATCAAGTGGTATGTCAGCCTGGCCCTCTTCTCCAATATAAAAGCAGCAGCTCTGATTGGGGTGAAGGACTAAGAGTGAGGCATAAATGACTGCGTTGACTGGCATGCGCGCGAACGTGCGGCGCGACCTCAAGGACGAGGATGCCTCAAATTACCGCTGGTCGGACGGTGAGATCGACCGCGCCATCGAAAAGGCCGTGCTGGTCTATTCCAGCTACTGCCCGCTCACGCAGCTCGATAATACCATTCATACCGTCGATCAGGGCAATACGGTCAACCTGTCCACGCTGGCCGACCGCATCGACGTGGTCAAAGTGGAGCATCCCGTCGATACTCTGCCCTATCCATCCCACCGCTTCCGGGTGTGGGGCGATGTGCTCACCTTCGAGGATGGCTATACGGGCGATGGCGGCGTATGCAATATCTACTGGTTGAAAAAGCATACTCTGGGAGAGACTTCTACCATACCTGCTGCCCATGAACACATCATCGCCATGGGCGCAGTCGCCTTCGCCGTCAGCTCGCAGTCACAGTATCAGGTAAACCTTGCCAATACCGGCGGCCAAACGGTAAACAGGGACTACACCGCCTGGGCTACATCTGCATTCGAAGCGTTTTACCGTTCGCTGGAACGGGTTCGGTCCTACAAACCAGGAAAACTGGTCACAAGCGAATTGATCATAGAAACATGATCAGGGAACAAATTAAATAAAAAGGAGATATAAATGGATACAACCCCTTTGGACGGCTACAAAAAAATCATCGTAACACTGCTTACGCTCATTGCAGGGTCGCTGGGTCTCTTCATCAGTGACCCAGGCAAGGCGCAGACCGTGGGGCAGTTCATCACCGACGTCATCGGACCGGTAGCCATAACGCTGGTCGGTGTCATCTACACCATCGTACAGGGCCAGATCGATAAGGAGAAGGTCAAATCAAGCGCCGGTGCCGTCGCTTCTAGTGTCATTGCGAGCGAAGCGAAGCAATCTAATAGCAGTGCAGCCCCAAAAGTTGAGAGCGCAGCAGCTCAGCAGCCAGCCGCTGCGCCGTGTATCCCGGCTGCGCCCGCGGACAACTATGTTCCGCTCGACCTCGATGCGGCCCTCGGGTCGGCCGAGGAATCATGCCGCAGAGACGGTGTGGAGGTGACTCCGGTCAGCCGCGCTTTCTATTTCTATCCTATCGTAACGCGCTTCGACCTGCGCGAGGTGCCCCGTGAGAAGCGCGTGGACGAGGCTAAACGCCTGGTCGATAAGGCCCTTGAATTGTTTTCTGAGGCCTTTAAGTTCCAGACCGGGCTATCGAAGCCGCCCACGTTGGCGGAGGCCGTCAACTACCACGGCTATATGCTCAAGCTGAAAAAGGATTATGAGAAGGCCAATAATCTCACCTGCTCCGATAAGACTTTCGAGGAACTGCGCAACCTCGTGTCCTATTTCAACGATCTGTATACAGCACGGGACGGCCTGGCACAGCTTAGCGGCAAAACTGTCGACTGGTCCATCTACGGAAGCGGCGCCTTCACTCCCACCCAGGTTGGCTGGGACTACGTTAAGCTCTCGTGATCTGTAGGGGCGAACCTTCTAAGGTTCGCCCCTACTTCAATCTATCGGCGCCATAATCTGAATACCGTCGATTGCATCGGTAACCTGATAATGCTGTCTGATGAATGCGTCAATAGGGTCTGCGTCATCCAGATTTAACGGTTTCTGGACTACTGGCCAGAGCAGATCGTGGGTTGAATACTGAGCCCGGACCACCAGTGCGGGCAAACGCTCTCGTCGAATCATGTCGGCAAGAATGGAAGACTTGATCGACGCAGGTAGAAAATCGGAAATCCAGGTTGTATTTGTTGAGGGCAGGTGGTCGGTCAGAAAATACAGCATCGGCAGATTTTCATATGCAAGTATCCTGTCGCCGGGGGCGGAGTTGTGCTCGATGGCTGCAACCAGCCTGTCCAAAATCAGGGCACGTTCCGCTGTTGTGCGTATACCATGCAATTTGACCGAGATCGCCCGGCTATTAAGACGGCCGATATAATCATCCCTGTACGGGAAACAGGCCGCTGCAATCCCGCTGTAAACATAGAACAGTGCCACGATAACAAAAATCGTCCTAATCAGCCATGTGGAGCCTTTACCCGGTTTAAATGTCCTTGTGTCGATCCAGGACCACGACAGGCAGAATGCTGCTGAAATGGGGAGCCATGATATAGCTTTGACCGAACCCGGGGACGGATAGTTGGCTGTTCCAAGTATCATCAGTGCGGGGACAAATAAGGCAAAAATGCATAAATTGTATTTTGCCTGCTCATGTTCATCCTGCCCTTTGGCTATTGCGAAAAAAATATGCCTGATGACTGCTGCGAATACAATAGCGAATGCGAGAGCAACCAGAATATATGAATTGCGAACTATTTCCCTGTCTAACGCGTGTATGAAGAATCCTTTTATATACCCGCGCAACCAGATGAGGACTTGATATACAGTCTCACGTCCGGGGAACATTGCTATCAATAAAAGAACTGCCAGTGCAGCGAGTATACCGATGCATATTATTTTATTACGCTGAAATGCCGTTGCCACGGTCTGATAATTTATAACCAGTATGATTATCAATAACAACATTGACGGTAAAAGCAAAAAGACAGAAGAATAGATCAAATGACTGAACATATCTGTCAAAGAATGCCCGGATATATTTGTTGCCGCGGAAAAGGAAGGGTAAAAGTGGTCTGCCAGCCCCGTTATATATAATGCGGAGATGAGGCAGCCCAGCCCGATCGAATAGGCTGCTATGAAAGAAGTGGCAGTTTTTATCACTTCGTGAGATTTAAACCTGCATAGCGAGTCATAGGCCATGGATACGAGTGGTAATAATATTACAGGCAGCAATGAAATCCGGCACAATGTTGCCAGCAATGCTGAAATACCTGCGACGGCAGCAAATAAAATTTGTCTGCGGCCGGCAGACTCACGGGCGATTAACCAGAGCCAGACAGATATCAGCAACCACAACACAGGCATCTGGTTGTAAGCGAGTATCTTGATGGCGCCGCCTGCAACGAAAAATAAGCTAATGCCTGCGGCTACGAAGCTGGGTATCGGATTGAAATAGCGGAGTAATATTCCGGCCATAACCAATGCGCAGAACAGCATAAAAACGGCCCATACAATTCGCAAGCCAAGCAGACCGCAATCCGGCCAGACGTA